>NZ_CAOOSE010000008.1:0-155687 GCF_948499155.1 uncultured Phocaeicola sp.
ATCCGTCGTCACGAAGGAAAAAAGCCTGCTCAGCAGGTTGCTGAATTTAAAATAGTCTTTAAGAGACGGAAGAACTGGCGGATGTTCTGTTGAATGATAAGTTAGATATCCCTAGAGTACACGACTGGATAAATTGGGAAGGTAAAATCATGAAAACAATCCATATTTTGCTTTTTGTTAGCGCAGGTGGCAGAATATGGATTGTTTGTGGATGAATTCGAATTATTCCAGTGTCAGCGGTATTCCTTTATAGAAGTCCAGGATTTTGCTCCTGAACAGATAGTCATATTTGGATTGCACCATGTCTGATGTGGCTTTCATCCAATTGGTACGCATCTCATTATATTCTGTGGCAGTTGCTTTTCCATTGGCATATTTCTCGCTCATCAGTCGGAAAGAGGCTTCGGCTGATTCGGTTGCCGTGCGGCTACTTTTGAATTTGCTTTCGGCGGCTACGGCATTGTAATAGGCCTGCTGGATTTCTTTGAATAATAATTTCTTGCTTTCTTCCAGTTTCCATGACAGGGCAGTGCGCTGGATGCGTGCCATCTTTACTCGGTTGCGGGTCTCAAAGCGGTTGAACAACGGGATACTGAGTGAGAACTGGAAATATTTATTGAAGTTTTGGTGCCATTGACTGTTGAAAGAGACATTCTCTTCTCCGGCAATCTTATAGTAGCTGGTACCCAGTCCGGCTCCGAAACTTAATTGCGGATACCAGTTGCTTTGGGCAATGCGTATATTCTTGGATGCACCTTGCAAACGATATTGTGCAGCTTTTATCCCGGGTTTGGTGAGGACGGCATCGGCATAAATGTCTTCGGGCAGAGAAAGCGAATTGAAATTATCATCTACCTTGGGCGATACAATGCGGAAACCGTCCGGTGTGGGAAGTTCCAATAGTTGGCTTAAATCCAGAAGGGCTAACCGGTAATTGTTGTCGGCTTGTACGGCAGACATCTCGTCTTGCGCCACACGTGAGCGTGCCTCATATACTTCCGCTTCGGATGCTTTGCCATTTTCAAAAAAAGCGGTTTTCAGTTTTAATTGTTTACGGCTCAGTTCTACTTGGCTGTGTGCAATCTTTGCCAGTTCTTTATCAAAGAGCACTTGAAGATAAGAGGAAGTAACCTGTATGCTGATATCTTCCTTGGCTTTATTCAAGTCTTCAATGGCGGCTTTCAGGTTAAGCTTGCAGAGGGCTATGTTGTTGGGTATCTGCAAGCCGGTGAATAACGGTACATTGGTTCCCAATGAGAAATTGGTGTTTTGTGTATTGCGGTTTCCATAAGTGTTGTCTGCCTGTAGAGCGCGGCCGAAGTTGAATGATTGTCCCACATTTCCGTTCAGGTTTGGCAGACGGCTCCATCGGGCTGTATTCAGTTCCACTGTATTTTGGTCGCGTGTGGCTTCCTGTTGTTTAATGCTTAAATTGTGTTCGATAGCATAGTCAATGCATTTTCGTAAGTCCCATTCCTCTTGTGCGAAAGAGGGGAGGCAAGATGCGGTTGCCACTATCAGGGTTAATATTTTAGCTTTCATTCTTATTTGTCTTTTTTAGTTCCACGTACAATATCATTGGCCTGCAAGCCGTTTTTAATTTCTATTTTTATTCCGTCACTCATTCCGGCAGTCACCTGCTTGCGGATGAATGTTTGTTGCGGAACGCTGTCGGTCAGTACATACACGAACGTAGAGTCTCCACTGAATTCGATGGTACTTTCGGGTACCGCCAGAACTTTGTCGGCATGCTGTAATACGATTTCGGCATTGGCGCTATAGCCTGAACGGATGGTAACACTGTCGGGGACGGTGATAGCTGCTTTTATTTCAAACTGGTTGGCGCCGTTTTCCTCTACACCTTTGGGAGAAATATATTCCAGTTGTGCATCAAAAATCATATTCTGCAAGGCACCTAGCGTAATCTTGACAGGAATTCCTTCGCGTAGGCGACCTACTTCTGTTTCGTCTATATTCCCGCGGAAAATTAAGTCGTTCATGTTGGCGACGGTGGCAATTGTTGTACCGTCATTGAACGTATTACTCATGATAACAGAGTTTCCTGCTTTTACGGGTACATCCAGAATCAGTCCGTCGATGGTGGAACGGATGAGTGTGCTGCTGAATGAAGCACTGTTTTTAGTGATGCCTTCCTTGATGATTTCAAGATTATCTTTGGCCGTTTGAAGTTCTTCGCGCACTTGTTTGACTGCCACTTCGCTCTTTTCAAATTCTTCGCTGCTTATCAGCTTGTCAGCATATAGTTTCTGCATACGGGCAAAGTCTGTTTCTCCTTGTTTGGCATTAATTTCTGCCAGACGCACCCGGCTTTCGGCAGAGTTAAGTTGTCCCAGTTCGGGAATAACTTTTACTTTAGCTATCACTTCGCCTTTTTTTACTGTCTGTCCGGCTTCTTTATATACTTCGTCGATGATTCCCGAAATCTGTGGCTTAATCAAGATTTCATCTCTCGGTTCTATCTTGCCGGTGGCAACGGTAGTTCTTTTTAAGTCTGCTATTTCGGCTTTTTCTGTGTTGTACACCGTTTCTTTGGGCTGTGATTTCTGATAAAGGAAGACGAAAGTTCCCAAGAAAATGAGGGCTACGATGACTAGTAACGCAATCTTTACATACTTTTTCATATTTGTTTGTTTTATTGTTTTTACTTCATTGAATTGATTATGTGTCAAGTGGTCGGGAGGATTATTCGTCCCGGATAGCTTCTATCGGTTTGATGGCCATGGCGCGGTAGGCTGGGGCCAGTCCTGCCAGTGTGCCGAGAATCATCAATAGAATGCAGGCTCCGATGGCCATCCAGAAACTAATCTGAAAATGAGCCGGGGTATCCGAATGGGCGGTTCCTATTTCCATCATTTGCAAGATAAAAACAGAGAAACAGATGCCCGACATTCCGGCAATGATAGTCAGCACCATACTTTCGGAGAGAATTTGGTTCATAATGTCTCTGGGCTTGGCACCGATGGCACGCCGGATGCCTATTTCGGTGGTACGTTCTTTGACTGTCACCATCATAATATTGCTTACACCGATGGCGCCTGCCAGTAATGTTCCCAATCCGACCATCCAACTCAAAATCTTGATGCCTTTAAACAGGTTGTCTATCATGCTGAACATTGCTTCCGCATTTACAGTCACCAAAGCCTGCTTGTCGTCGGGATGGATGAGGTGTGCCTGTTTGATAACTTTGTCTACTTTCTTCTCTATCTCGGAAATGGAATATCCCGGTTTGGCCGTATAGCACAGTAATTGGATTTTCTGTCCGAAATTATAGTTCTGTTGTATGGTGGTGAAAGGAATGGTGATATTGGTAAGTGCATTGCCCTGCAGACTCATATTGCCGGCAGTGGTACTGATACCGATAATCTGATAGTAAATTCCGTTAATGCTCAGAAATTTGCCGCATGGGTTATCGCCATTCGGAAATAAAGTCTCGTGGATGCGTTTGCCGATGACACAAACTTTTCTACGCTCTTTCACGTCTACCATATTGATAAAACGTCCTTGCACGATGACCGGTTCCTCTATATTTGTATACTCAGGATATACGCCCTTGAGGGTACAATTAATCTTGTTTTCTTTGTAGAGGGCTGTCATGCCCCATTTGGCTATGGTAGGTGTCACCACTTCTATTTCGGGGATGGCTTGGCGAACACGTTCCACATCCTTATTCTCTAAATCCCACCAGCGTCCTTTTCGGAAGCCTTTGTAAGCTTTGCTGGTTTGATTGGTTCCCATAAAGCCGGAGTTGGTGGCGAATCCGTCGAACTGGGCTGCCAGCATGTCCTGCATACCTTGACTGCCGCCCATCAGGGCTACCAGCATAAAAATGCCCCAAAATACACCGAAGGCAGTCAGCAGGCTTCGTGTTTTGTTTCTTGTGATGGTAATGAGTATCTCCTCCCATCTGTCTATATCTATTCTTATCATATTAATCTGCTCTAAGTGCTTCAATAGGACGAATCATAACGGCTTTGCGGGCCGGGAAGAATCCTGCCAGTGTGCCGGCTATTATCAGGGTAAGGGTGGACTGGATGGCAATATTCAGACCTACGGTGGGGTTCAGGAATACGGTAGCCGAAGCTACACCGATATCCATCACCTGTTCTCCTGCTACTGCATTCATATATTCGGTAGCAGCGATGCCTGCCACCATACCTATATATCCAAAGAAAGTGGTGATGGCTACGCTTTCTGCAATAATCAACCAAAGAATAGAGATTGGTTTGGCTCCCAATGCTTTGCGTATGCCGAACTCGCGAGTACGTTCCTTGACCGTAATCAGCATGATATTACTTACGCCCACAATGCCGCTTAACAGGGTGAAGATGCCGATAACCCAAATGGCTGTGTGCAAAATGTCGTTACCCTTTTGTTGCTGTAAGTATTGAGTGAACCGGTTGGAAATCCATATCGCTCCACGGTCTGTCGGGTCGAAACGCTGATGGTTGCCGATGGCTTGTCGATATTGTTTCTCGAAATCTTCGTTGGCTTTTTCTGTAGATAGGTTTTGTGTAAGGAATACTAAAGTCTCTAATTTATCGCCTTTATTGTATATCAGTTGCAAAGTCGTGAACGGAATGTAGGCCGAGGGAGAGTAGTTGCCCATATCTGTATAGACTCCTACCACTTGGTAGGCCAGTCCGCTGGCATTTACATATTTTCCGATGACATTCGCGTCTTTCTTGCCGAATAGCATTTCTACGGTCTTTTCATGCAAAAGGATGACTTTCCGTTTTTCTTTGATATCGGGCTTGTTGATGAAGCGTCCTGTCTTTATCGAGATGGCGTCAATATGCAGATATTCGGGGGTAACCCCTTCCAGCATAAGAGAAACGTAATCTTCTCCGTAACTCAAATTGACGCTACTTTGCTCTATGGTAGCACCGACGGCAGTGACATTGTCTGTAAATCCACTTGTAATTTCCATATCCTTTTCCGTCAGTTTGATGCTTCTGCCTTCTTTCAGTCCGTCGAAAGGCTTGTTGGTCCATCCCGGATAGATTTTCATGGAGTTCAACGCCCGTCCTCCGGCATTGCTTTCAAAAGCATTGATTAGTCCATTGCCGGCTCCCAGAAGCACGATGAGCATAAAGATACCCCATGCCACAGCAAAACCGGTGAGGAATGTGCGCAATTTATTGCGTTTTATGGTTCCGTATATTTCCTGAATAAGGTCTATCATATCTGTTGCTGTTATTTCATGAAACCATTTTTTCCGAAAGGAGAAGAATCATGGTCGAGATTTTCTTCGATGCGTTCGATAAGACCGTCTTTGATATGGATAATCTTGTCGGTCTGGTTGGCAACGCCACTCTCGTGGGTGACTACTACGATGGTTAGGCCTTCTTTTTCATGCAAATCCTTTAATATCTGCATTACTTCTACCGATGTCTTGCTGTCTAGTGCCCCTGTGGGTTCGTCTGCCAGGATGATTTGCGGTTTCGAAATCAGCGCGCGGGCAATAGCTACACGCTGTTTTTGTCCTCCTGAAAGCTCGTTGGGCATGTGGTGTGCCCATTCTTTCAATCCGAGTTTTTCCAGATATTCCATAGCAAGCTGATTTCTTTTCTTTCGACTCACTCCTTGATAGAACAATGGGAGAGCTACGTTTTCCATTGCATTTTTAAAGGAGATGAGGTTGAAGGACTGGAAGATGAAACCAATCATGCGATTCCGGTATTCTGCGCTTTTTGTTTCACTGAGGTTCTTAATCAGTACATCATTCAGGTAATAATTGCCTGAATCATAGTTGTCCAGAATACCCAATATATTTAATAAGGTAGACTTACCGGAACCGGAGGCGCCCATAATAGACACAAACTCACCTCTTTTTATATTGAGGTTGATGCCTTTCAAAACGTGCAAAGGCGCTCCGTTGTGATAGGTTTTGTTGATATTCTCTAAATGTATCATAACCGATGAAATTTATTCGTGTTTGAATAGTTAGACGTGCCTGCTCTGTGAAAAGTTGCAGGGATACACGAAATAATTGAAAAAAAATTTGCTCTCTTTTTTCGCATTCAGTACATTTGTTCCCAATAACTAACCCTAAATTATAACATATCATGGTAACAGGCATGGAAAAACCCTACGTTGTAGGTATGGACATCGGCGGAACTAATACAGTTTTTGGTGTTGTAGATTCACGTGGTAACGTATTGGCTACCGATTCAGTTAAAACACAGTCATACTCCAAGATAGAAGATTATGTAGAAGCTGTATGCACAAAGTTACGCCCCTTAATCGAATCTTTTGGCGGAGTAGAGAAAATCAAAGGTATGGGTGTAGGTGCCCCTAATGGAAATTACTACAACGGTACTATTGAGTTTGCTCCCAACTTGCCTTGGAGGGGTGTGATACCTTTGGCTGCCTTATTTGAAGAAAAAATAGGTGTTCCCACAGCCCTGACCAATGATGCTAATGCCGCTGCTATCGGTGAAATGACTTATGGCGCTGCTCGTGGTATGAAAGATTTTATCATGATTACTTTGGGTACCGGTGTAGGTAGTGGTATTGTAGTAAATGGTCAGTTGGTGTATGGACATGATGGTTTTGCAGGCGAACTTGGACATGTTATCGTGCGTCGTGAAAATGGACGTCAGTGCGGTTGCGGTCGTAAAGGTTGTTTAGAAACTTATTGCTCGGCTACCGGGGTAGCACGCACAGCCCGTGAATTCTTGGTTGCACGTCCCGAGCCTTCTTTGTTAAGAGATATTCCGGCAGAGGAAATCGTATCGAAAGATGTATTTGATGCTGCTGTAAGAGGAGATAAATTAGCACAGGATATATTTGAGTATACCGGACGTATTTTGGGTGAGGCTTTGGCTGATTTCATTGCATTCTCCAGTCCTGAAGCAATTATTCTGTTTGGTGGTTTGGCTAAATCAGGTGATTATATCATGAAACCTATTCAAAAGGCAATTGATGACAACATCTTGAAGATTTATGCCGGAAAGACTAAACTGATGATTTCCGAATTGAAAGACGCCGATGCTGCTGTATTGGGAGCAAGTGCATTGGGTTGGGAAGTAAGAGATATCTGATGGAAAATAAAACGCAAGGATATAAAGTCCGTGAATATCACGGCCCGGTGAAGCGCTATTGTCAGATGTTGAGTCTGAAAGACGACCCGGCGCTGATTGCAGAATATCGGAAACGTCACTCTGAAGGAGAGGTGTGGCCGGAGACTTTGGCGGCAATTCGCGAAGTCGGTATTCTGGAAATGGAGATTTATATTCATGGCACTAATTTATTTATGATAGTGGAGACTCCGCTTGATTTTGATTGGGATACGGCCATGGCTAAAATGGCTACATTGCCTCGTCAGGAAGAATGGGAAAACTATATGTCTGTTTTTCAGCAAGCAGAGCCGGGAGCTTCTTCAGCTGAAAAATGGCAGTTGATGGACCGAATGTTCCATCTCTACATATAAGATTATATTCTAAGCGTGTGCTTTATGGAAAAGAGACTGTTCTGAATTCATATTCAGAACAGTCTCTTTTGTTTGTGCTTAATGGTTCGTCATTTATGCTTTATGATAGACTCTTGATAAAAAAAGAATGTTTCCCCGGAAATGAGGAAACATTCTTTTCGTTATTATAAATTATAAACTTGTGTTCTCAATGGTAAAGCCGTTAGGCATTGGCCTGTTGGCTCATTAACTTGTGAAGCTTGTATTGCAAAGACTGGCATGCAGCTCCCTTTCTCATTGCTTTGTATCTTTTCAACTGATACTGCAACATCTCGATTGTGTCATTTGTTCTTTTCATTTCCATAATTACATCTTTTTGTGTTCTCCCGTTTAGAGAACTGGTTAATCCTTAAAACCTTTTTCTTTTCTTTTATTGCTCTGCAAAGATAACACCAAATGAGTGAAATATGTTTTTCAACATGCTTTTTATGCCTTTGTTTTAACTTTTAATATTAAAAAGAGCGTTGGCTTAATATAAATTTGGAAATAAAACTGTAATATTGGCATCTGTTGTCTGACATAGAAATGTTCCTTAACAAAAATGACAGGACATATTAAAACGTGTTAGAAAACATACTTTTTTTCTTGTTTTATTTGCGTATTCCATTAAAGTCCGTACCTTTGCAGTGTGTTTTTCATAGTATTAGATTTAAGGTTAACAAAGGTTAGAGCAAGGCGTTGCTCCTTTTTTTATGCCTTGATGTTTCATGCACTGCTAAAGAGATTTAGTTATATGAAATAAAAAAGGAACGCTCCTGATGGAAACGTTCCTTTTTTATGTAGGGATAATAAGTCTTACGCGTTAACTCTTTTTTCTTGAATTCTAGCCTTCTTACCGGTAAGAGCACGTAAATAATACAATTTAGCGCGACGAACTTTACCAACTTTGTTAACAGTAATACTGTCAATAGCCGGAGATTCGATAGGGAAGATACGTT
Source organism: uncultured Phocaeicola sp. (assembly GCF_948499155.1). Taxonomy (NCBI): domain Bacteria; kingdom Pseudomonadati; phylum Bacteroidota; class Bacteroidia; order Bacteroidales; family Bacteroidaceae; genus Phocaeicola; species uncultured Phocaeicola sp. The sequence goes on from NZ_CAOOSE010000008.1 coordinate 8,431, forward strand.
CAACACCTACAGTTCCAGACATTTTACGAACGGTGAAACGTTTTTTGTCACCATGTCCGGCAATTTTGATAACAACACCACGGTACAACTGTACACGTTCCTTGCTACCTTCAACGATACGGTATGCTACTGTAATAGTATCACCAGCTTTGAATGAAGGATGCTGTTTGCCAGTAGCAAATGCTTCTTCAGCAATTTTAATTAAATCCATTTTCTTTGATTTTAAATTGTTTATCGTTACAACGCAACATATCAAGTAACTCTTCTTTGACAGCGATTGCGCGAAAGCGGTGCAAAATTAGTGGTTTTCTATCACACAACCAAATATAATTTCATATATTTTCGTCTGATATAGTTGGCGGCTTTTCCTTTTTTGAGTACATTTGGGCAATAAACGCTTTAAAAGCGTGTGGAAAAAAGAAGGATTAAGCTGTAATAGAATGAAGAAAATCGTTTTACTATATATATTATGTGTATTCGGGCTTCCTTTGTATGCCCAACAGGTGCCTAACGTTTTGAAAAAAGGTGGGGCTGACAGTGCGGAATGTCGTGAATGGGTGGAGAAACAACTGTCTGAAATGAACTTGAAAGAGAAAATAGGACAATTATTCATACATACAGTCGCTCCTCTCAATACGCAGCCTAACCGGGCGAATATACACAATGCCGTTAAAGAATATAAGGTGGGAGGATTGTTGTTCTCAGGGGGGCAGGTGGAGAATCAGGCAGTATTGACGAACTATGCGCAAGAATTATCGAAAGTGCCCTTATTTATTACTTTTGACGGTGAATGGGGGCTGGCCATGAGGCTGAAGAATACTCCCCGTTTCCCCCGCAACAGGGTGTTGGGCTGTATTCAGGATAATCAATTGCTCTATGAATATGGCAAGGAGGTTGCCCGTCAATGCAAAGAGATAGGGGTGCAGATTAATTTTGCTCCTGTTGCCGATGTAGATATCAATCCGCGTAACCCTGTTATCAATACTCGCTCTTTTGGTGGCGATCCGAAGAATGTAGCCCAAAAAGTGGTTGCATATTCTCGCGGATTGGAGGATGGGGGAGTACTTTCCGTTGCCAAGCATTTTCCGGGACATGGCGATACGGAAGTGGATTCTCATAAAGCGTTGCCTGTGCTGAATTTTGACCGCACCCGTTTGGACAGTATTGAATTTTATCCGTTTAAGGAGGTGATTCATGCAGGATTGGGAGGAATTATGGTCGGCCATCTGGAAGTACCTGAATTGGGAAAGAATCCGGCTTCGTTGTCTGCTCATGTTATTGACAATCTGCTTTGTCGGGAGTTGGGCTTTCGGGGGTTGGTATTTACGGATGCACTCGAAATGAAAGGGGTTTCCCAAAATGAGAACTTGTGCGCCAAAGCGTTGAAGGCGGGCAATGATTTGTTGTTGGCTCCGCGCAATCTGAAACGAGAACTGAATGGAGTGTTGGAAGCGGTGAAGAATGGTCAGCTTTCTGAGGAGGAGATAACAGAGAAATGTCGCAAGGTGTTAACTTATAAGTATGCTTTAGGACTAAAGACGAAGCCTCATATTCAGGTGTCGGGACTTGATAAACGATTAAATCGTCCGGAAGCAAAAGAATTGATAAACCGTTTGCAGAAAGCGGCTATCACTGTTGTTGATAATGCCGGCGGTGTTTTGCCTTTGGATGCCAAATTGCGCGGCACCACCATACTGAATATCGGAAAACCTTCCTCCGGGCTTGAGTTTTACAATCGGTTGGGACAGTATTTACCTTTGAAGCGTATTGTGGCAACATCCGATTCGATGTCAGCCATCAGACAAGAGTTGATAAACAGTCAGCGTGTCATTGTGGTTATTAACTCTAATGATTATAATAGGTATAAGCCGATGCTGGAGAGCTTGCCCGGCAACTTGCCTGTTGTTTATGTGTATCTGATACCCTTGAAGTCTATGTCGGATATGGAGGCGTGTTGGAAAAAAGCGGCAGCGGTTGTGTTGGGGCATACGGATGAGCTTGATATTCAGCGTCAGGTGGCAGATATGATGGCGGGAAGAGCCGTGGCGGACGGACGTCTGTCTGTGGCCGTTGCCGGCTTGTTCAAACCGGGTGACGGAGTAACTATGACTCCTAAAACACCTCGCATTTACAAACCTGAAGATTATGGTATGAGTTCCGGCGTATTAAAGGAGATAGACGAGATAGCCCGTGAGGGAATCAAAGCGAAAGCTTATCCCGGCTGCCAGATTCTGATCTTGAAAGATGGCGCACCGGTATATGATAAATGCTTCGGAACCTTTACTTATGAAAAGTCTAAGGAAGTTGAGGCCGATAATTTGTATGATTTGGCTTCGCTGACCAAGACTACCGCTACTTTGCTGGCCGTTATGAAGCTGTATGATATCGGGAAATTCGGGCTGACTGACCGTATCTCAGATTATATTCCTATGCTGAAGGGGACGGATAAGGAACGCATCACTATTGAAGAACTGTTGATGCATCAGTCCGGATTGCCTGCCTTTTGGCCGTTCTATAAGAAAACGATAGATGAAGAAAGCTATACAGGAGCCTTTTATAAGGCAAGGCCGGATGCTAACCATCATAAGCAGATAGACACACGTTTGTTTGTGATTGATCATTTCGGGTATAAAAAAGAACTGGTGTCGAAAGTTTTTTCATCAGATTATCCTTTATTGGTGTCGGACAGCATGTATGTGCACCGTTCTTTCCGTGATTCGGTGTTACAACAAATAGCCAAGGTTCCTTTGAAAGACAGGCGGTATCGTTACAGTGATTTGAACTTCATGCTATTGAGAGAGATGGTGGAGAATATAACAAAGATACCGATGAATATTTTCCTTCAAAAAGAATTTTATAAACCGATGAAGATGGAGCATACCTTATTTCTGCCTTTGCGACGTTTCGATAAAGATGAAATAGTGCCTACCGTGAAAGCTGATTATCTGCGTAAGGGAGGTATGCTGCAGGGGTATGTGCACGATGAGTCGGCTGCATTCTTGGGTGGGGTGTCGGGCAATGCCGGACTGTTCTCTACGGCAGGTGATGTGGCTAAGGTGTATCAGATGTTGATAGATGGTGGAGTATATGAAGGAGTGCGTTATCTGAGTAAGGAGACTTGTGACTTGTTCCTTACCCACACCTCTAAGATAAGTCGCAGGGGACTTGGATTTGATAAGCCGGACAAGAAAAATGAGGCAAAAAGTCCTTGTGCTGCCGAAGCTCCGGCAGAAGTAGTAGGACATACCGGCTTTACGGGCACATGTGCATGGGCTGATCCGAAGAATAAATTAATCTTTGTTTTTCTGAGTAATCGTATTTATCCTCGTCCTTTTGATCATAAACAGTTGATGAGGTTAAATATTCGTCCGCGCATCCAACAAGTTATGTATCAGGCAATGACAAAGTAAACGTATTTAGATTAAATACAAATTAGTGTAATATTGTAATGCCGATATGACAACTAATGGATAAAAGCTGTATATTTGTTCCATCAATTAGTACTAATAATTTAATAATTAAAGAAAATGGCTTACGTAATTAGTGACGATTGTATCGCTTGCGGTACTTGTATCGATGAATGCCCGGTAGGAGCAATCTCTGAAGGTGATAAGTATTCTATCAATCCTGACATGTGTACAGAATGCGGAACTTGCGCTGATGTATGCCCTTCAGAAGCTATTAGCCAGGGATAATACAATCCGTCAGGTTTAAAAAGAAAAAATGGCTGTCCTCATTGAGAACAGCCATTTTATGTTGATGGGGGATATGAACGATTATTTTAGTTCTGCCAACGCTTCTTTGATGCGGCGCATTGCTTCGACAATATTTTCATCGGAAGTTGCATAGCTCATACGGATACATTCGGGAGCACCGAATGAAGTACCGCCTACACAAGCCACATGGCCCACTTCGAGCAAATACATGGCTAAATCATCTGAATTGTTGATTTTGCGGTCGCCTGCTGCTTTTCCAAAGAATGAATCGCATTTGGGGAACAGGTAGAAAGCACCTTGAGGATTGTTTACTTCAAATCCCGGCACTTCTTTTGCCAATTTTACAATCAGGTCACGACGACGCTCGAATGCTTTACGCATTTCCTCTACCGGAGCTTGTGTTCCTGTATATGCTGCTTCTGCCGCTTTCTGCGACACAGAGCAAGGGCCTGATGTATATTGTCCTTGCAGTTTGTTCACTGCTTTAACCAACCATTCCGGACCGGCAATGAAACCAATTCTCCATCCGGTCATTGCGTATGCTTTTGATACACCGTTCACAATAACCACGCGGTCATGGATTTCAGGGAATTGGGCAATGCTTTCGTGTTTGCCGATATAGTTGATGTGTTCGTAGATTTCATCTGCTATCACATATACCTGAGGATGCTTTGCCAATACTGCTGCCAGGCCAGCCAGTTCTTCTTTGCTGTAAACAGAACCTGTCGGATTAGACGGTGAACAAAGAATGATAGCTTTGGTCTTCGGAGTAATAGCTGCCTCGAGTTGAGCCGGAGTAATTTTAAAGTCTTGTTCAATGCCGGCGGTTACAATCACAGGAGTACCGTCTGCCAGTTTTACCATTTCAGGATAACTTACCCAATAAGGAGCCGGAACGATGACCTCGTCACCGCTGTTGACTAGAGCCATGATGGTGTTGCAAACCGATTGCTTGGCTCCGTTGGCACAAGAAATCTGCGTTGCAGTGTAGTCCAATCCGTTTTCGTTTTTCAACTTGGCCACAATAGCATTACGAAGTGCAGGATATCCCGGTACGGGAGAGTATCTTGAAAAGTTATCATCTACTGCTTTCTTCGCTGCTTCTTTGATATGGTCGGGGGTATTGAAATCCGGTTCACCCACGCTCAGGTTAATTACATCAACTCCTTGAGCTTTTAACTCACTACTTTTTTGTGACATTGCCAACGTTGCTGATGGAGACAAACGATTCAGGCGGTCTGATAATTGGTTCATTGCTATTGTTTTTTATGTGTTTAAGTTTACGTGCTGCAAAATAAGTTATTATATCTCAATTATGAAAGTGAATCGGGCGAAATCATATTAAAAAAGATATGATTTTGCCCGATATGCAGAAATATTATTTGCTAAAGTGTAAAGTATGTCCCATTCTGTCTTTCTTTGTCTTCAGGTAACGCTCATTGTATTCATTGGGCGTCGTTTCGATAGGGATGTTTTCTACGACGGATAAACCGTAAGACTCTAACCCGACTCGTTTTACAGGATTATTGGTGAGAAGGCGCATTTTGGTGATGCCGATACTGCGCAGAATTTCAGCTCCTACACCATAATCGCGTTCGTCGGCCTGGTGTCCGAGGCAGATATTGGCATCCACGGTGTCCATCCCGTCTTCTTGCAGTTTATAGGCTTTCATCTTTTCCATCAGTCCGATGCCTCTTCCTTCCTGGTTCAGATATACTATAGCTCCTTTACCTTCTTTGTCAATCATCTGAAGGGCTTTATGCAACTGCTCGCCACAATCGCAGCGCATGGAACCGAAAATGTCGCCGGTGGCGCATGAAGAGTGTACGCGTACCAATACCGGTTCGCCTTCTTTTATGTCGCCTTTAATAATGGCGATATGTTCCAAACCGTTGCTTTTCTGACGGAAAGGAATCAGACGGAAGTGGCCGTATTCGGTAGGCATGTCTACTTCTACACCTTTTTCTACAAGTGATTCGCTTTTCAAACGATAAGCAATGAGGTCACGGATGGCGATGATTTTCAGGTCAAACTTTTTGGCTTTTTCAATCAGTTGGGGCATACGTGCCATTGAGCCGTCTTCGTTCATGATTTCGATAAGGGCTGCAGCCGGCTGAAGTCCTGCCAAGCGTGCCATGTCGACAGCCGCTTCGGTGTGTCCCGCACGTCTCAACACACCTTTGTTTTGTGCATACAAAGGGTTGATATGTCCCGGGCGTCCGAAGGTGGCGGAAGTTGAACTGGGGTCTGCCAATGCTTGAATGGTAGCAGCACGGTCATGGGCCGATACACCTGTTGTACAGCCTTCCAGTTTGTCGATGGTCACTGTAAAGGGAGTTCCTAATATAGAGGTATTGTTACTAACTTGTTTATCAAGTTCCAACTCGGCGCAACGCTCCAACGTGATAGGGGCGCATAACACGCCACGACCTTCTTTCAGCATGAAGTTCACTTTTTCGGGAGTTATCTTTTCGGCAGCAATAATGAAGTCGCCTTCGTTTTCACGGTCTTCATCGTCTACTACAATGATAAATTTACCTTCACGGAAGTCAGCTATTGCTTCTTCAATGGTATTCAGTTTGAAATCTTCCATAGTCAAATTATAAATGATTCATTTTTTATTCTATCTTGAATTTCTCGGCTGGTCTTAATGATATTCTTCAAATCTTTGTCCAGTCTCAGGCTGAAACGCCAGATACGGAAATAGAAGAATATGCCTATCGGGAAAATAAGACCTGCCAGCAAGTTCAGCCATCGGCTGTCGAACGGACTCTTATGGGCCTTGGTAGACAGGATGGGGTATTTATTCATAAGGTTCAGCAATGTGCCGTCTTTACTGTTCGAAAGTTCCTCTATGAGATGCTCCATTTTTTCACTGATTCTGGCAATCTTGTCATCGTGTCCGCTATTGGTGAATATACGATAATAGTTGGGAGCACCTGAAAGTTTATGCTCAGTGTCATATATCCGGCATTCATTACACAAGTCGTCGAGTCGGCTCAGGATACTCGGGTAATCCGGGTCTTCTATGATAACTTCTTTCTTGAATACATGGCGTGACGGACGTAAGCCCAACAGCATACGGAAGAAGTTGATGTACACTTCGGCATTGAACACCACAGAGTCGTTATTGGACTTGTAGGTGAAGAAAGCACCTAATGGAGCCAAAACCAGCGTACTCATCCATACCCCCAATACCATATTCATCTCGCCACTTTTTGCTACACGCGTAGCACCGGAGTCAATGATGTAATAGATAACAAAAATCAATACAGAAATCACCACCGGCATACCCAATCCGCCTTTTCGGATAATAGCCCCTAACGGTGCGCCGATAAAGAAGAAAATCATGCAACTGAGTGAAAGGGTGATTTTCTTGTGCCAGTCTGCCTCGTGTTTGCGGATATTGTTGTCCACATCTGTGGTGGAGTAACTTTTCATGTTCCATTCCGAAGCAAGAGATTCGGCTCTTTCGGCAGCATTGCCCAGCGTCTTGTCCTTTTCGGATAAAGTATATGAATTGAATAAACTGTCTGCATTGATAATGGTCATGTGGTTTTCTACCATTTTAATAGAGTCCTTTTGAGTCAAATCAATGTCTCGGTAAGCAGACGATTTAATTTCCGAATAGAGGCTTCGCCCGATACTGTCTCCCCGAAAGGTCAGAGAGTCGATGGAATGACTGATTTCTGCCATATTCTTGCTGTCTGAACGGTCGCTAAGAAAACTTCCGTCAATCATGTTAAAGCCTCCGTCGAATTCAATGATAGTATGTTTTTCCCTGAAAGTTTCGCGTCGGTAGGGAACATTATTCGAAGAAATGCTTTGCGATTTCAGGTTCTCAAACTGTTCACCATTATATAAATGGAGATAAAGATGCTGTTTGTCGGCAGTCATCTCCATCTTGCCTTCTGAAGCCCAAATGATATGTGCATTCTCAAATCCGTCGGAAAAGTTGTAGATGAGCACATCTTTCAACATCCCTGTTTTGCGGTCTTTCTGCTTTACATATATATTATATCCTTCAATTTCATCATAAAAGACTCCTTCCGGAATATCGAGTTCAGGCGAAGTCTGTTTCATAGATACCAATAGTGTCCACAACTTCATCTGTGCTTTTGGTGCAACTACATTCTGAAAGTAGAAAGAGATACAACTGAGAAACAGACAGAAAAATACGAGGGGGCGGATAATTCGCAGCAGAGGGATGCCTGCTGCTTTCATGGATAACAATTCATATCGTTCTCCGAAGTTACCGAAGGTCATCAGTGCCGCCAACAAGATGGCCAAAGGCAATGACAAAGGTATCAATGTAAGGGCCGAGTAAAAAAAGAACTGAGCCAATACACTCATCTCCAAACCTTTTCCCACCAATTCATCTACATATCGCCACAAGAACTGCATCATGAAGATGAAGAGGCAAATGAAAAAAGTTCCAATAAAGAGCATTAAAAAGCTCTTAAGGATAAATATATCTAATTTTTTTATGCGTAGCATTATTTCATTTTGTGCAACTATCAAGGTACAAAATTAGCATAAAAAATGGAGAGCAGAGTTATGTTTTGAATATTTTTAAAGAATTACAGTCCACTAACTCGTTTCAGTTTCTCTATTTCAGAGTCCCACAGCTCCTTAACATCCTCTTTTTCATCAGGTTCCACCCAATCTGTAATTTCCAGCATATAGTCTCCGGTCAGTTCGTTATATACCATTTTCAGTTCGAAGTAAGCTTTCGGTTCTTCATCGTCCAACCAGTGAAACCGTATGAAACTGTTTGCCCTGAAGTTTATCACTTCCGCTTCACGGCTTTCTGTTTTACCCCATTTAAAGGTGAAGACTTTATCTTTGAATGTTACTTTGTCTGCAAACCAAGTTTCTAGGCCTGATGGGGTGCTTATTATGGACCAGACGACATTGCCGGAGCCGGCTTTTAACATATACTCTAAACGAATCTTTTCTTTTCCCATAGGTGTTAGCTTATTTAAAGTTTCTGCAGGCAAAATAAACCAAATTTTCTATATTCACATAATAAATGCATTGTTTTTTTGCTTTGTAGTTGTCAGAAACGTAGTATTTATTGAGATAAAAAACATTATTATGAAGAAAAAGTTTAGAATAGGCTTGTGAAATTCAAAATTAAGCTCTATCTTTGCACCCGCAAATCAGAAATGATGGCGGGATAGCTCAGCTGGTTAGAGCGCATGATTCATAATCATGAGGTCCCCGGTTCAATCCCGGGTCCCGCTACAAAGTAAAGATTTAGACTGTTGAGAGGCTTCCACTCTTGGCGGTCTTTTTTAAAGAAAATGATGGCGGGATAGCTCAGCTGGTTAGAGCGCATGATTCATAATCATGAGGTCCCCGGTTCAATCCCGGGTCCCGCTACAAAGAAGTTACCATTAAGTATTGATTACTTAATGGTATTTTTTTTGTTCCCCCGGGCACTCACTCCTTTTGGGAATCAAGCTCCACGATTTATGCATATACTTTTGCTAATCTGAAAAGGAAGAATTTCGTATCTATTACTTTCCGAAACGATGCCCTGAACGCGTGGTTCTGTTATTGTTCTTGGGGACTTAACCTATCATATCACTAACAAAGGGAAGAGTAAGCTGTTTCATAGGGTCAGCTAAGGCCTTTTGAACGGAAGATTACTACAGACTCCGGCAGTGGACTGTACGGTCCACTATAGCAGACTGTACGGTCCACTGCAACGGACTATACAGTCCGCTGCCGGAGACTGTAGTAATTCGACTTACGGACAGGCATAATCGAAAGGACGAAAACGCTTAGTCCGGCTAATGAAAGGGCTTAGGGAGTTTAAAACGTATGTAGAGTCTGAAAAACGGAGGAGACAACATCCGCTGACAGGTCTGTGGAGTTTGATAGAAGCTCCCCTCCCTTAAGGAGTAAGGACAAACTCTCCATTTAGCCGTATGTCGTTGGAAGCTGCGCCAATCATCACTTTAAACTCACCCGGTTCTACGACTTGTTTCATCTCCATATTATAAAGCGACAGTTCTTCTTTTCCTAAAACAAAGGTGACTTGTTTGCTTTCTCCTTTTTTTAAAAAAATGCGTTGGAATCCTTTCAGCAAGATAGGGGCTTGCGATACGGAAGCTACTTTGTCACAGATGTAGAGCTGAACTACCTCTTCACCATCTCTGTTGCCGGTATTGGTTATCGTGCAACTTGCTTTTTGCAAGACGTCCGGAGTATTCCCTTTTTCCAGTTTTAAGTGACTGTAATCAAATTGAGTATAGCTCAAGCCGTAACCGAATGCATAGAGTGGGCTCCCTGCTTCTTCCACATAGGCTCGTTGTTCTCCTTGTGAATAAAACAGAGGCAGTTGTCCTTCGCTACGGGGAATGGATACAGGCAAGCGTCCGGCAGGATTATAGTCTCCAAACAAAATATCGGCTATGGCTGCGCCTCCTTGTTCACCGGGATACCAAGCGGTTAATAAGGCTTGTGCTTTTTCTGCTGCCAGATTCATATTGAGCGGACGTCCTTGGATATAAATTACTACCACCGGCTTTCCTGTGGAGGTTATCGCTTCAATGAGTTTTTCCTGATGTCCCAATAGTTTCAATGTGCTGCGGTCATAACCTTCTCCACATTCCATATCGGATAATTGTTGGTCCTTTTCTTGAGCGACTGTGGCTGCTCCGGTTTCAATATATTTGGTTTTAAAGTCACGGGCGCTCGAACCTCCTACCACCATTATGACGGCATCTGCTTTTTGTGCGGTTTCTACAGCATCGGGAATATGATGGACTGTGACATCACGGATGGCACATCCTTTTATGTAAGTCACTTGTGTGGAAGAGGAGACTGCATTTCGTATACCGTCTAAAACGGTGGTGATTTCCTTACGTTCCTGAGGTGCCGTGTAATCTCCCAGCTGATTATACATATTGTCAGCGTTCGGACCGATAACTGCAATGTTTTTCAGTTGCTTGCTTAAAGGCAATATGCCTTCGTTCTTCAGTAATACCACTCCTTCGCGCGCTACTTGGCGTGCCAATTTCTTATGTGTCTGTGAACGTACTGTCCGGCCGGCCTTTTCTGGAGACACATATGGGTTTTCGAATAGTCCCATACGGAATTTAAGGCGGAGTACATTGGCAACGGCCCTGTCTATATCCTGCATGCCGATAAGTCCTTCTTTCAATGCTTGCCGAAGGTTTTTCCCATAAGCATTTCCTCCCAAGTCCATATCTACCCCGGCTTTTAAAGCCAATGCTGAGGCTTCTTTATGATTTCGTGCTACCCGGGCGCCGGTAATGCCTTCGATACTTGACAAATCGGAATATACGAAGCCGTTGAATCCCCACTCTTTACGCAGTATGTCACTTAGTAAGTATTTATTGGCCGTGCAGGGAATGCCGTCAATGGAATTGTAGGAAGTCATGATAGTTCCTACTCCGGCTTCTACAGCTTTCTTGAAAGGAGGCAGGTAGTCGGAAAATAATTGTCGCATACCGATATTGGCGCGCGCGCCGTTGTGTCCGGATTCGGGTATGCCGTAAGCGGCAAAATGTTTGAGGGTGGAGAAAAGGTGCTTTCCGTCATTTTGCGCTTCTCCCTGCATGCCCTTCATAAAAGCGACGCCTAGAGTAGAGGTCAGTACCGGATCTTCACCAAAGGTTTCCTCCATGCGCGACCATCGTGGCTCACGTGCAATGTCCAACACCGGACCGTATCCGATATTGGCTCCTTGTAAGCGTGCTTCCAATGCTATTGTTTCACCCATCGTGTACATTAACTCTTCATTCCAGGTGCTGGCTTGTGCCAATGAAGTAGGGAAGACAGTGGTGCCGATAGCCATATGGCCATGTGGACATTCTTCAGCAAAGAGAATGGGAATGCCCAAACGGGTGCTGTCGATGGCATATTTTTGTAATGCATTCAGCGCCTTTGCACCGGATTGGGGATTTAGCCCGGTTTCCAAAGTCTTTTGTGTCCATGGATCAGCGCGCAGCACTGCCCAGAAAGAACCGATGGGTGTAGTCCTCATCCGTTCTTTATATAGTTCGGAAGGTACTACACCCTTGGATGTCTTGGTATACATTTCCCATCCTAACGGGCAGCATAACTGGCCAATCTTTTCGTTTACAGTCATACGTCCCAGCAGATCTTTCACTCGGCTTTCGACGGATGCGGCGGGTTGTTTGTATAAAGGGGTTTGTGCCGGCACATGGACGGCACAAATCATAAAACAAGTTGTTAATACAGTCTTTATATTCATTGATTTAATAATTGTTTGATGGCAGCATTACTTTCTGTTCCTTTTTTATTTTTGGCAGGAAGTTCGAACAAGGCGTCCAATTGATACATTTTCAACTCTTGAGCGGGAGTAAATGCCTCTGATGCTACATAGTTTTTCACGGAATGGATTAATTGTCTCATCGCAGGACGTTTCTCTATGTCTTTATCCGGGTCGGCACATAAGACAAATAAGCTGCCTTTGCCTATGCGTGCTTCAAAGGCAATACCCAGTTTCTGGTTGTATTCATAAGTGTCGATACTTTGTATGACGGGAGTGATATCGGTCAGTTGGTTAAGTTCCATGGCTGTGGCATAGTTTAAGATATCCCACCATTGCCAGTCGGCATAAGAGGCGGTTGGGAATTCTCCAAAGGCCGGATGGACGCTGTCTATGAGTGTACCGACAATCATAGGATTCCAGTTGAACATAATCGGATTCCAGAAGTGGCTTGCAAATTTAGCTTTGCGTCCTTTTACATTTTCGGGGATAAGTAGTACTTTCTTTCCTTGTTGCAAAGCAGTCTTTACTTTTTCGTCATACGTGCGTGCATATACATATCCATCGGCTATTGTTGTTGGTTGGCCGGGATATACCCAAATGTCCCATTCGTTATGGTAGGTATCATTTAGAGTGGTGTGTAAGGTCAATTTCTCGGCACGGCCCACATTGTTGAGGCTTATATTTACTTTACCTAAAGAGTCGACAGTGGCACAGGGTATAGCCGGAGTTGATATACTTCCTTTTTTTACACTGTTACCTTTGCTGTCCCTCAGTTCCCAGTTCAGTTTTCCACGTTTTAACGGATGTTCTCCATAATGATAAACTTCCAGTTTGGCTGTGAAAGTTTCATTGTTCATGTAAGTACGTTTCGGCATACGTGCCAAAAGAACGGTAGGTGCACAGGATTCGCGGTATTTTTCAGGGCTGACTAATCCCTTGCTTTCCCAAAAGGCGTCAAGAATACCGACAAAAGCACTTCCTTGTCCCGGAAAATCTGCAAGTCCTAATAGTTGGAAACCACCTGAATTTGCGGTGCGGAGTAATGATTCGTTTACTTCTTTGTATTGTAAAACCGTATGAGCGCCGGTTGCGTGGAAGAAGTCGTCTGCTTGGTGTAACATTCCATTACGCGCCAATCTTTCTCTGAATACTTCAAAGTTGCGGGGAGATACGACTCCGGTATATTTTTCCATTTCTGCAAAGTTGGGATACATACAGCGTTGTCCGGTTTCATGTGCGATAACAGGGCAGTCAATATCCGATTCTTTTTTACGATCCCAGTCTGTAGACGGCTTTCCTTCGTATACGGTTATCCATCCTTTTTCAGTCACGTGTGATACATAATATTGGTCGGATGGAGTATGTGTACGGGCGGTAGATGCGGAGTATAGCCGGCGATTGTCATGCTTTTGAGCTTTCTTTACCAAGTCTTCCAAGACATCAAAGTTGCCTTCATTTTCATTTCCGTTGCACATTAAAATAAAGGAAGGATGATTTCCATATTCTTCCAATATGGCGTACATCTCTTTTTCAAAAAAATCACGTCGTGCGGGGTACTGACCGACATCTTTAATCCACATAGGCAATTCTGCCTGCAGGTATATTCCTACCTCGTCGGCAGCATAGAAAGCAGCTTCGGGTGGACACCATGAATGGAAACGGATATGGTTCATGCCATAATCTTTCACAGTCAAGAAGATGCGTTTCCAGTCTTCGATATTTGTTGACGGATATCCGGTCAAAGGAAAGACACAGCAATCCAATGCTCCTCTTAAGTGCACATTACGTCCGTTTACCTGAATATGATGTTTACCTTGCGTAACTTTGCGCATACCGAAAGTTATGTTTCTGCAGTCTCGTCGGTTGTCAGTGGTAAGCATTGCTTTTACTTCGTATAAATTAGGGGTAAACTCATTCCAGAGTTTTATATTTTTGCCTATGCTGATTTCTTTAACCAGCCGGTTTTCTCCTTTCTCTAAACGAATGGGAATGGATTGTTCACTGACGGTTTTACCACCTTTTTCATTGATAGTCAGTTGTAATGCTCCCTCGGCCGGTTGTCCGGTGGTATTATTTACAGTGATATCTAATGTTACGGTTTGTGCTTCTATATTGGGGTATGCTTTTAAGGCATATATGTTTGTTTTTTCGTATGCGGTTAATTCTATCTTTCCTACTATACCATTCCAATTGGTTTGTGTGTATTCTGTCGTTCCATGATTCCATTGATCCATTGGATATTTCAAGCGATTGTCTACACAAATCGTAAGAATGTGCATGCCCGGAGTCATTTCTTTGCTCAGCAAAAAGCGGTTGGGAGTACTAAGATGCTCTTTAGAACCAATTTCTTTTCCATCTACATAAACTGTTGTCTCCCAATGGCATCTTTCCAGATTGAGCATGATTTCTTTATCTTTCCACTCTTTGGGGATAACGACTTCACGCTGATACCACGCTTGTCCGCAATATTCAAATTTACGGGTAAGGCGATCTACATATCGGGCGGTTGTCAACATACCTTTTCCGCCCTCATCAGTACTGCCCGGCAACAGGATAGATTCGGTGAGTTTTGCTTGATAGAGTTCTGACCCCGGTGTCTTTCCGAATCCCATAGGGTCAGTTTGAAAACGCCATGTTCCCGATAAATCGATTCTTTCTTGTTGTGCAGACAGCAGTTGCGCACAGCACAGCATCACGGCGAGTAAGAAACTTTTTTTCATGATATAGTCTTTATTAAAAGAATTGGATTAAGATGTCATTGTGAATGCAAAGAAACATTTTTTTCCTTGATTAAAAGATAGATTAAATAAATAAGTGAATGGATTATTTTACGGCAGAGACAAGGTTTAGTTATTCCCATTATACACTTGTTCTATTTCACCTTTCAGCTTACGAGCTAATTGGGGATATGCAAATATTAAGTTGTGTAATTCCGAAGGATCATTCTCCAGATTATAAAGTTCGGCACTTTTGTTCTTTCTTTGCGGTAGAAACTTCCATTTTCCTTTTCGTATTGCTATTTCTCCTCCGTTGTTTTGAGTCATGATATATTCACGATATAAAGGAGCTTGGGCGCGCATGAATAAAGATGCTCCACTACGGCTGTCTTTTAGTTCTTCTTCTGTAATAGGAAGATTCAACATGTCAGCAAAAGTGGCAAGCATATCCAAGTAGATAAATGGTTGGGCTTGAATAAAAGGTTTCTTTATTTTTTGAGGCCAAGAAAATATAAATGGAACTTTGTTTCCTCCTTCATGCAAAGAATATTTTTCTCCTCTTAAGTTGCCATAGGGGTTATGTCCATTTATATTTTCCAAAGCACCGTCTTGATAACCTTCTTTTATCATTGGTGCATTATCACTTGACAGAACAATAATTGTATTTTCGTAAATACCTGTTTCTTTTAAAGTTTGGATGATTTTGTTTACATAATGATCGAATTCTTCAATCACATCCCCATAAATCCCTGCTTCTGATTTGCCTCTAAAGGCAGTGGATGGGACACGCGGTTCATGAGCATTATGCGGGGCATAATATAAAAAGAAAGGGGAATCGGCATGTTCTTTTATGTAAGAAATGGTTTTGTCCAACAGATGCTCTCCCATTTTATCGTCTTGCCATCGTGCTGAATTTCCACCGCTCATCCACCCAATGCGACTGATACCGTTTATAATTGTCCCATCGTGTCCCAAATGTGGTTTCATAATTAGTTTATCAGGATTTTCCTTACCTGTAGCATCACTTCCTATCTTTTGTTTATAAGATACATTTATGGGATCGTTAGGAGTGAGTCCATCTACTTTTTCATTGTCGATATAGATGCAAGGTACGCGGTCGTTTGTTGCCGGAAAATAGTAAGCATAGTCGAAGCCTATTGCCAATGGTCCTTCTTTGATTTCTTTATTGAAGTCTACTGGTCTGTTTTTTGTCCCCAATCCTAAATGCCATTTACCGACGATAGCAGTTTGATATCCGTTTTTTCGGAATATCTTTGGCAGTGTTGTGATGGTAGGACTAATTGTCAATGGAGCATCTGCAGGCAATATTCCTACATTTTTTCTCCATGCATATTCTCCGGTAAGAAGTGCATATCGAGAGGGAGAGGAGGTGGAAGCCGGTGCATAGGCATTAGTGAATATAATGCTTTGCCGGGCTAGTTGGTCGATAGCTGGAGTTTTGATTTTTTGTGCTCCAAAACATCCTAAGTCCGTGTAACCTATGTCGTCAGCTAATATAATAATGACGTTAGGATGTTGTTCTATCCTTTGAGCATGACTGGGAGGTATAGATAAAGCTGCTAATGTTCCTGTAAAAGCAATAATTTTAGTATTCATATAAGTAAAAGATAATTGGTTATTGTAATTAGAAAAGGGGGCTTTGTGATTTGGCTATTTCGCGGGGAGAGAGTCCTATCTGCTGCTTAAAAATACGTGAAAAATACTGTGGCGACTGAAAACCGCAAAGAAAGCAAACTTCTTTGACGGACTTTTCAGTATTCTTTAGCAGTTCAATCGATTTATTGATTCTAATCTGGTTCAGATAATCTAAGGGAGAAAGATTTAAGTTTTGAGAAAATAATTTCCTTAAATAACGTTCACTGATACTTGCATGTCCAGCTATATCATTGACGTTGATGTCCGTTTGATAGTTGTGTTGAATATAGCAAATTGCTTTCCTTAGCAAGTCATTTGTACAAATAGACAGATAGGTTTCATGCATATATCTGTAGAGAAAGATTAATAATTCTGCATAATACATTACTACTAAGTATTGATAATGTGACCCTTTATGCTCTAACTCGTTTATAATACACTGTACTGTTCGTATTACATTTATATTATTTACTATTTTAATCAATCTGTTTTCTTTGGAAAATAAAAAAGAAGGTGTGGGCATGGCTTCTGTATCAATTCTGATATTTGAATGAAGGTGGGAAAATATTTCGGGTAGGAATTCCAATTGCATCAATATCGTACCGTTTACTCCAGCCTCAAATAGATGTTCTACATTAGGAGAGATAATCATGATATCACCTTCATGGAAATTTATACTTTCTTTATCTATATGTAATATACAATTTCCTTTCTTTACATAATTAATTTCTATACGCATATGCTTATGGGGACCATAAGTTTCGGAAGGATAGAAAGAAGTAAAACGGAAGACATCTGCCAATCGTTTACTCTTTAGGCTTGACTTAATTTGTTCTAGCACTTCCCAAAGGGAATATTCCGTTATTTTATTCATAGTATTTAAATTTTGTGTAAAACAGAGTTTGCATGGACACTAGAGTCTGCCGGTTTTATTCGGTAGAATGCTAGTGTCCTATGCCCCAATAGTCGGGCCCTTATTTTAACTAAACCTATTAATAGACAGATTGGGGAGTCTCTTTCTTATCAGTTTTTGTATTTGGTGTCACTAATGAGCAAAGATCTTCAAATGAAATGGATTTGACAGGAACAAAAGCATCAGACTTCATATAGCTGATTAAACTATATAATAACTGTTTTTTTTCGGGAAATATATCCTGACGGTTTAGTAAATCCATGCTGCATACTATTAATTTTCCATTCAGACAATTGGTTTCAAAAAGAGTTGTTAATCGGCGGTTATTGGCAAAGTTATCAATACACTCCACCAATGGGGTGACGTGTTGATATATGCTGTCAATTACTAAAGTACGCGACTGGGTTGTTAGGCTCCACCATTGCCAGTTGGTATGTCCCTCTGTAGGGAAATGGGTGAAAGCTTGATGATCAGGATCTAACAGCAACCCCATTGTACCCGCTTGTTTGGGAAAGTGGACAGGACTCCAAAAAACCGGAATAAATTTACCTTGTAAGCCTGCACACATTTGATAAGGCGGATTGAATAATACAGTCTTACCGGCTGCAAGAGCTTTTTGTGTTTCGGTAAGTTTGTCTGTTACTATAATATCTTCTTTTTCTATTGTCAGAGTGGCCGGATATACCCAGATATTCCAAGTGTTTTTATAATTGGAGCCATCAATGGAAGCCGTTAATTTTAATTGCTCGGCTTTGGTCACTTCTGATAAGGAACAAGAAATCTCACCTATTATATTCCCCCCTCCGATCTTTATGTTTGCCAGAGGGAAAATACCCTCTTTTAAAGATTGACCGGATTGGCCAGTCAATGTCCATTTGATATTCTTGTTGTTGATTTCTTCGGAACTGTAATTAGCAACTTCAATGCTGGCTGTAAACAGTTCGTTGTTTTTGTATACAGCTTTTGGGAAGCGGGCTAATGGGACAACCGGAGCAGAGAATTGACGAAAGTCTGTAGCATTGGTTACGCCTTTACTTTCCCAAAAAGCATTTAGTAAACCGACTAATGCTGTTCCCTGACCGGGAAAATCATGTAAGTCTAAGAGTTGAAAACCACTGATGCCGCGAGTCTTCATAGCACGTTCTATTTCTTCTTTATATAAAATGGCAGCCAAACGACCGGATGCCGACAAGTAATCATCTGCTTTCTCTAGTAGATTTTTGTTTTCCAGTTCTTGTTTGATTCCTTTGAAATTGAGAGGTTCCAATACGCCTGTGTATTTTGCTATTTCTTTTAAATCGGGATATACGGCATACTGCCCTATCTCATGCGTGATGACCGGGACAGGCATACTATCTACAGAAGCAGAATAATCTTTATTGAAGTTTGGCATTTCTACATCAAAAACTCCTTGTCCGCGCACCCATCCTTTTTTAGTCCATTGAGTGATAAAGAAATCATCGTTCGGCTCAGGCCAATTGCCATGTCCTCTTTCGAAAGTAAAAGAAGTTGTTGTATACAAATGTCTGGAATCAAGGGATTTAACCGTATCCAATAAACCTCCCAAAAAAACAAAGTCCGGTTGCAATTCATTGCCAAGGCTCAAAAAGCAGAAAGAGGGATGGTTGCCATATTCCGATAAAATTCGTTTTGCCTCATCATACAAGAATTGGTTCATTGCAGGATTTTTGCCTACGTTCAAAGACCAAAGTGGTAATTCTACTTGCAGATAAAAACCGAGTGAATCCGCTACTTCAAATGCAGCTTTAGGAGGACACCAAGAGTGAAACCGAAGGTGGTTCAATCCCCATTCTTTAGCAGAACGAAAGACTTTTGACCATCCTTCTTTAGTGGTTGGGGGGTAACCTGTCAATGGGAAAATACAGCATTCTAATGTACCACGGAGGAACACTTTTTTACCATTGACTAATAAATCGGCTCCATTACGACCAATTTGGCGCATTCCGAATTCAATTTTCTCTTGCGCCAGACTCTCTTTGGTTTTCATCTTTATTTCCAGCTCATACATTATCGGAGTAAATTCACTCCAAAGCCGTACGTTCTCGCCCATGGGACAAACAAAGTCCAGCATTGTTTCGCCTGCCGAAAGGTCCATTTGCTGTTCTATTTCCGTAACAGATTTGCCTGTGTTTTTCTCTTTTACATGAACTGTCAATGTCCCCGAAGCTTTATTCCCTGTGTTTTGTAGTTTCCCTTTCACATGGATTTCCCGGGTTTGAATATCGGGATATATCTGTATATCTTTCATAAAGACAGCATCTTTCGCCCGCAAAGAGATTTCTCCCAAAATACCATTCCACATGATTTGTGTTTCATTGGTATATGCATGTGCCATATCACCAGCAGTGATGTCGTATTTTTTTCTGTTATCTACTCGAATGGCTATCCGATGTTTCCCCGGTGACAGATATTCTGTTAGGTCAAAGCAGTGAGGGCTTATCAAGCTTTCTTGCTCTCCATTCACTTCTTTACCGTCTATCCATACATTTGTTTGCCAAATTACACGCTCCAACTTCAGTTCTATGTTCTTTTCCTTCCAATCTGAAGGAATAGATATTTCGCGTATGTACCAAGCCGGACCTATATAGCTGTGTTTACGGGTGAGATGCAATATTTGTGGTTTACTTACTGAGGGTAACAGCTGATTTGGGGTACCGTATCCTGCATCATCCATAGTCCCGGGTAATTTTATTTTGTCAGGAAAAGATTGGGAATACCAGTGTTTTGCAATTCCTATATCCGTGCTGTCTATGGCAAATTCCCATTCTCCTGCCAAAGAAAGGACAGATGTACTTTCTCTGCATCCTGCTAAAAATATTGTCCCCAGTAGAGCAAGCAATAATTGATTCAATCGTTTCATATTGTATTCGTTTTATGCCATTATATCCAAACCTGGAAATTAGGATTCATTTCTTTTATATAGTTGAAGCATTTGGCAGCTTTTTCTTTATTGCCTAATCCTAAATGTCCCAACCCCATGAGATAGTGGCAGTGGATTTGATTTTTCTTGTTCATGTCATCTTCCCAAATCTGTAAGTCGGGTAAAGACACAGCAAAATAATCCATCACAAAAGTATCGTACAAATGTTTTTCACCATAAGAAATCAGACAATTGAATTTTCCGCGTGCTTCTGTCTCTTTTCCCAATTTTCGTAAGGCTAGGCCTTGATAATAGATTTTATCGGGCTTTTGGTCATTATAATACATGGCAGCTGTGGGTTGTCCATTGCCCGAAGCAGCTTTTATAAACAATAAATGTGCTTCGTCATGATTACCCATTGCTTCCAAAATGCATCCCTTATAATAAAAGAAATCATTTTCTTGTGCACCATATAGTTTTCCTTCTCCTAGATGATGAGGGTAGACAAAACAGTCTTCAATCAAGGCAAGTGCATGCTCGTATTCTCCTGCTTTTAAAGATTTCTTTGCCAATTGCATACGTGCATATTGATATTGGGCAGGTACTTTGCCTTCTCCTCCTTCCCAAGGATGGAATTGACGTCGGTCAATGAGTTGCATCGCTTGTTCGTATTTACCGGTCAGATTGAGTAACGTAGCGTATTCCAAATAGAGGTCATCACGAGTAACTACTATTTCTTTATGACTGTCTAATAAAAGCAAACGTTCTTTCGGAGAATAATCCATCCGTTTATATAATTGGTCTAATTCCATTAAGATACGTGCGTCTGTTCTGTCAAGCTGAAATGCCTGTTCCAGTAATTGCACTGCTTCTTTTTTCTTTCCGAGTTTGTTGAAATAAGCTAATGAGAGATTACGCAATACAGTAGGGAAGGAATGGTCCATTTCTTTAGAGCGTTCCCATGCGTTGACAGCTTCCTGATATTGACGCTTGTCATACCATATATTACCTAATAGATAAAAAGCTTTTGGTGCATGTACCGGTAAATTGGTTACGCACTGAAGAGCTAAAATGGCTTCCAGACTATTTGGGAAATATTCGTCTAACGGACTCTTCTCAGCTAGGGTCACTACACGGATAGCTTCATCCTGTTGGTTCATCTGACATAAGAACCATGCTTTATAATATAATAGCATTGTTGAAGGAACGGATATGTTGGCTAG
The DNA here is from genome assembly GCF_948499155.1 of uncultured Phocaeicola sp. Lineage (NCBI taxonomy): Bacteria > Pseudomonadati > Bacteroidota > Bacteroidia > Bacteroidales > Bacteroidaceae > Phocaeicola > uncultured Phocaeicola sp. The sequence continues at coordinate 29,809 of NZ_CAOOSE010000008.1, forward strand.
TGCTGTATTTACCACAGTCAATGCATCTTTCCAGTTGCCGGCTTGGGCATAGTCTGTTGCTAATTCTTCATAATTGCGTGATTCATTGCGCATTAATATTCTTAAACTAGGTGACATTTCTTTTTCACCGGACTGAAGCCATGCTTCAAAACCACATCCGAAATTGAATTTATCTATATTAAGTGACTCTTCAATCAGTTTTATGGCTTCCTCCTCTCGTCCTAATTTGCGAAGTATCATTGCTTTTAAATGGCGTCCGCGATGATTATGCCAGTTACGTACCAATGACTGATTTATTTCGTTCAGTGCATCATCCCACTCTTCACGTGCAGCCGACAATTGGGCCAAAGAATAATAGCCTGAATCTTGCCAAGCAGCATTCCAGCATGCTTTATAGAATGCATCGTATGCCTCAACGGTCTTACCTTGATATTTCAATACAAGACCTAAATTATAATAAGGTTCTCCATCATAGGGATTCGGATTACGCTCGGTCAGGGTTTTAATAGCTTTACGTAAATAAGCTTCGGCTTTCTTGAATTGTCCTTTACGGAATAACCACAACCCCATAGCGTTGTTATTGCGTATGTCGCTATTGTCTCTATGTAAGGCTTCCAAATAATAATCAGTCGGATTGTAGGTAGCGTGCCTATATTGTTCCAAATGTAATCCAGTCAGGTAAAGTTGTTCTGTAGAGCGGACTTCTGAAGGAGGTAATGCAGGCTTTGCAGGTTCGGGAACCGGTTTGATTTCATTCGGTTCTGCTTCCCATGAAAGCAGTAGTTTGCCGGTTGAACGATAAATATAAATCTCCGCTTCATCAAGCGATATATTCTTAATGGTATGAGTAAATACTGCTTCAGGAGCCAGATTTGTAACATTTTCCCAAATAATCTCTCCTTGGCGTTTAACTACAATTCGCAAGCCCTTCTGTACGGATGTAGCAAAGAGCTTCAGCACTGCGTCCATAGTACCTTCCGGTTCTATGTTCATTAGCAAATCCGAACAGGCATTCTTTACCACTCCTAATTCACGGTAAGGAATAAAATACTGGGTAAAAATCTTCTCTTCATAAGGTTGCAACCAAGTAAAGTCAGGCTGATTATCGGTATAAACTCCGGTCATTAATTCGATATAGGGCCCATCTGTGTCTGTCAGATTACGATCCCATGCTTGTCCGAAATCCCCGTTTCCCCAAGTCCATTGTTTTTTCCCAGGAGAGATGTGATGGTTGGCTACATGTAACACTCCCGCTTGAGTATCGTTTTCATAGCCACCCACAAAGTTATATTTTGAACGGATAGCCATATATGAAGTGGGTACCGGTATATTCTTATAACGTGAGATATCTACACCGGCCGAATAATCCATTTTATAATAGACGCCGGTAGCAATAGGATATTTTGACACATCTCGCTTACCATGATCGAATACGGCATTGACATCAGCCGGAAAAACCGATTGATAGGCTTCATTGACTGCAACAGCCGGATTAGCCCACCATAAAAAGGTTTGCGGAACAGGAGTCGGGTTATATAGTTTTCCTTGAATTTCGAGTACAGCTTTGCCGGGACGCAGAGTGAAACCTGCCATTCCTTTCTGATGGAACATACGTTCTCGTTCGCTCACCCATACAGTGGCACTTCCATCTGCACTTTCTTCAATTGTAAAATCTATGGGTAGATAAGTGCTGGGACGGTGATGCTGAGGCCAATTGAATTCAATACCGCCGGAAATCCACGGTCCCGTCAGTCCCACCAAAGCAGGTTTTACTACATGATTATAATAAATGAAATGACGTTGTTTTATTTTATCATAAGCCATTTGTACACGCCCGCCTAATTCAGGAAGAATCATAATCTTAACATACTCATTCTCCAGATAAACAGCATGATACGTTTGATTTTGACAAGTATCTGAGATTTTTTCTATAACAGGATAAGGATAAACCACCCCGCTACTTCCTTGATAAACTCTATTTTCAAAAAACATCGGATTCTTTTCCGGTTTGCCAATACCATAGGTAGGAAGCTGAATGTCTTCTTCCCAAACTTTTACTTTGATGTCCATATCAGTTTTATTTTTTTGTTATTTCTTTTTCTATATCTTCCAGACTTTTTCCTTTTGTTTCCGGTAGTCGGGCACGAATAAAGAAGAATCCCGCTAAGCAAATACCTCCATACAGCCAAAACGTTCCGGCAGCCTGTAATGATTCATTCAAGAGAGGAAAACTATAAGTGAGGATGAAGCTGGCTATCCATAAGAAGAGGGTAGAGATAGCCATAGCTGTTCCACGGATTTGTTGTGGAAATATTTCGGATAACACAACCCATACAATGGGAGCTAATGACATGGCATAACAAGCAATTGCCATCATTACCAGTACCAGCATTATCCAACCGCTCATCCCTAGAAAGTAACAACATCCCATCAGCAGATAGATAGCGGCAAGTCCTGCCGAGCCTACTAACATCAATGATCTTCTTCCCCAACGGTCAACAGTGTAAATGGCAACAAAAGTAAAAATTACATTCGTTACTCCTGTTATCACGATATTCATCAAGACATCCGATACTTCATAACCGGCAGCCGAAAAGACTTCGTGAGCATAATTGAATATAACATTGATACCACACCACTGTTGGAAAACAGCCAAAACGATTCCTAATATTAATACCCGACACACGCCCGGTTGTGACAAAGCCCGCCAATCATATTTTTCTTTCACCTCTTTGGTGGCTAACCAACGTGGACTTTCAGGGATAATGAAAGCCAATGTGAAAAATAAGGCAGCCGGTAATGCTTCCGCCCATAACATCCATCGCCATGCCTGTTCTATTCCTTCTGCAGAGAGTTGTGAACTCCCTTCTGTAAATATGTTTGCTATCATCCAGTTGACCAGTTGCGCAGACAATATGCCTAATACAATGGTCAGTTGGTTTAAAGATACCAGTTTTCCGCGTATTTCAGTCGGTGATACTTCAGCTATATATATAGGTGAAACATTTGAAGCGATTCCAATACCCAATCCACCTACAATACGATAAAAAATGAACCAGGAAAAATTATCGACAGCTCCTGTACCGACAGCAGACACTAAAAATAGCAAAGCGGATAATATTAACAGCCTTTTGCGACCATATTTATCACTCCAACTGCCGGAGAATCCTGCTCCGACCAAACAGCCTAACAAGGCACTACTCATTGCCCAACCACGCAACGTTGCTGAATCTTCGATAATGAAGAATGGTTCATAAAAAATTTTGGCTCCGCCAATGACTACCCAGTCATAACCAAACAAGTAGCCGCCCATTGCAGAAATAAAGCAGATAAATAGTAAATTCTTTGAATTAATGTTTTTCATTGTGTATTGTTATATAAATCATATCGCAAAGGAATTGTATTTTTCTTGAATAGGGAATAGATAAACTTTTGAATTGGATGGATAATCTTATGATAATAACTTTGCTGTCTGCATGAAAGCCATTATCTTTGCTACCGTTAACTGTAACTTCTGCAACGATGATTAAACGCAAAGATGGATTTTCGGGTGAAAGAGCTTTGGTACTTCCTGCATCAATCATACATGCGATGGAAAATAATCCTTTGGCCAATGCGTTGCATATTACGGATATAGGATATTATCCACGGGCAGAACATCATTTCAGAAAACGTGAAACTCCCATTTCACAATATGTGTTTATTTATTGCGTGGAGGGGAGAGGATGGTTTGACGTGAATAATGAGCGTTATGAAATAAAAAGTAATCAATGCTTTATTTTGCCTGCTAATGTATCCCATAGTTATGGAGCCGATGATACAGATCCATGGACAATCTATTGGATACATTTCAAAGGAGACTTATCAGAGTATTACGCTTCACGTCTATTGACTCCTATTGATATCAAACCTACCATTTATTCACGTATCAATGGACGGTTGAATTTATTTGAAGAAATATATCATACATTAGAATTGGGATACAGTAAAGAAAATCTGTTGTATGCTTGTTCGGCTTTCCATCATTTTCTTGGTACCATTTGTTATTTGCAAGAATATAGAAATGCTACAGTCAATGATATTTCAAATGATTTAGTAGATGCGGCTATTCACTTTATGAAAGAAAATATAGGAAAAAAACTCAGTATCTCTGAAATAGCCGGGCATACGGGATATTCTGTCTCTCATTTTTCTACCATTTTTAATAACCGTACAGGACACTCACCTGTCAATTACTTCAATTTGTTGAAGATACAGCATGCCTGCTATCTGATAGACTGTACAGATATCAAGATAAATCAGGTTTGCCATAAAATAGGAATAGAGGACTGCTATTATTTTTCCCGTTTGTTTTCCAAGATAATGGGAATGTCTCCCAGCGAGTATAGAAAACATAAGAAAGGATGAAACAAGATGTTATTTTGTGAATATTTACTTCATAATACTTCCTGCAAATAGGCTTTTACTTTGTCGATTGAATACTTTTACTGTATAAAAGCCATCGGGTAATGATGCTAGAGACAGTTTATTGACATAATCGGTTTTCCATACTTCTTCGTTGGTGACATTATAGATAATGATAGTTTGCGCATCCTCTATTTCTGGCAGGTAGAGCATATCTCCTTTATTTAATAATGGTATATCCATATCCGAAACAGTATTCAGAGCCAATGGAGCACTTTCATTACCGAAACGGTCGGCTGCGGTGACGGCAAAGTATTGTTTTTGCAACCAAGGGAAAATGGCTGCGTATTCATATTCATTGGCAATAAGATGTGTAGCCACTAAATTTTGGGATTGGTTAATGTCCACAGGGTATGTATTGGAACCATATAAATGGTAAACAACAGCTTGGTTGCTATTGTCGGTTGATGCTTGCCAACTCATGCGAAGTTTACCATTGGGCAGTTGTTGTACCGAAGGAGTAGACGGAACAGAAGGTGGAATACTGTCTGCCCATCTCATAGGAGGTATCAGTGCAGGAGTCGTATAAAAGTTTTCTTTTAGTTCATCCAGTACTCCTTTGGTGTTATCAAGTAAAAAGCGATTGCGGAAATAAGCTTGTCCGTTTAGCTTTATCTGACGGGTGAAATGAATTTGGCGAACTATTTCGTCCAATGGCCAATCTTGTTCACGAGGAGAGAGGAAATAGATTCCTAGTCCGGGAATAATCCAACGGTTGCCGTTATTTTCTTTCCAGTCTAATGCAAAAGGATAGAAATTGTTTCCTTGGAAATACATCATTGGGAACAAAGCATCATGAATTCCTTCTTTTAACCACTTTTGTGCATCTTGGTAGACTACATGATAAGCATTCCAACCGCGGGATGGGTAACGGTTTGTGTCACGGTATTTACCAATGGGTGAACTGCTTACCTTTACCCATGGCTTGATAGACTTGATATCAGTATAAAGGCGGCGTACAATGTCGGTAATGTTATCCCGACGCCATTGTCTCAACTCTTTTCCTTTTCCATATCTGCGGTAGCTATCTTTATCCGGAAAGTTATCAGCCTGTTCGGGATAACGGATATAGTCAAAATGGATGCCATCTATGTCATATTGTGAAGTGATTTCTTTCACAATGCGAGAGAGGTATTCTTGTGTTTCAGGATTGCCCGGATCCAGATACCAGTTACCTTTATATAGTTTGCATATTTTTCTATTCTTTTGTACGATGGAGTTTCGTCCCAACAGCTTCACTTGCCGAGTGTTTCCGGCCGGGATAGTCACTATCCAAGCGTGCAATTCCATGCCTCGTTTGTGACATTCTTCAATAGCAAAAGCCAATGGGTCATATCCCGGATTACGTCCGGTATATCCTGTCAGCGATTCGGCAAAAGTCTCGATGGAGGACGGATATATCATATCCCCACGCAGGCGGGTTTGCAATAATACAGTATTGAAATTCGCAGCTTTCAAACAGTCGAGTATATCACATAATTCTTTTTTCTGGCGTTGAATGCCTGTTGCGTTTCCTGCTTTGGTGCGCGGCCAATCCATTCCGCCCAAGGTCGTGAGCCAAGTAGCACGAATTTCGTATTTAGGTTGTGATATAACCGGTAAAGATGTTAGCATTACCAGTAATAAAGTAAGAAATAGTGTTCGCATTCGCTTTAATTTTGTTGCAAAGATAAGAAGTAATCATTTAAATCGTTATTTTTGCGATGACAAAACAATTAAATAGAGTATATGATAACCTTTATTATTGCATTATTGGTTCTTATAGGCGGATACTTTTTATATGGAAGCTATGTAGAGCGTCTTTTCGGCCCTGATAAGAATAGAAAAACACCGGCTCTGACTATGGAGGATGGCGTAGACTTTATTCCCCTTCCCACTTGGAAGATTTTCATGATTCAGTTTCTTAATATTGCAGGTCTAGGCCCTATCTTCGGAGCTATTATGGGAGCAAAATTCGGCACGGCCTCTTATCTATGGATTGTATTGGGAACTATTTTTGCCGGTGCTGTACACGATTATTTATCAGGAATGCTTTCTCTACGGCACAATGGTGAGAGTCTTCCCGAAATAATCGGCCGTTATCTGGGACTTCCTACCAAACAGTTGATGCGTGGCTTTACTGTTGTTCTGATGATACTTGTTGGAGCGGTGTTTGTTGCCGGGCCTGCCGGTTTATTGGCCAAGTTAACGCCTGATTATATGGATGTAACTTTTTGGATTATTATTGTTTTCGTTTATTATATGTTGGCTACCCTGCTGCCGGTGGATAAGATTATTGGCAAGATTTATCCATTGTTTGCCATTGCTTTGTTGTTCATGGCAGTCGGAATTTTAGCTATGTTGATATGGCATCATCCGGCTTTGCCCGAAATAACAGACGGCATACAAAATACTCATCCTGCCGGTTTGCCTATTTTCCCCATCATGTTTGTATCTATTGCTTGTGGTGCCATTAGTGGTTTCCATGCTACACAGTCTCCTTTGATGGCCCGTTGCATGAAGAACGAAAAATATGGTCGTCCGATTTTTTATGGAGCAATGGTAACAGAAGGTATTGTGGCATTGATATGGGCGGCTGCCGCTACTTACTTCTTCCATCGGAATGGTATGGAAGAAAGCAATGCTTCGATAATAGTGGATAGTATAACAAAAGAATGGTTGGGAACAGTTGGAGGGTTGCTGGCAATACTAGGGGTGATTGCAGCACCTATCACCAGTGGAGACACAGCATTGCGTTCGGCCCGGTTGATTGTTGCCGACTTTATGCATTTGGAACAAAAAAGTGTAACAAAACGTTTATTGATTTGCATTCCCATCTTTGCTGTGACTATTGGTATTTTGCTGTATAGCCAACGCGATGTGGCAGGATTTGATATGATTTGGCGTTACTTTGCATGGTGTAATCAAACATTGTCTGTCTTTACTTTATGGGCGATAACCGTATATTTGGTGCGTATGAAAAAGAATTATTATATTACGTTATTGCCGGCTCTGTTTATGACAGCGGTTTGTTCTACTTATATTTGTATTGCGCCCGAAGGATTGGCACTTTCCGGTCATATCTCGTATGTGTTGGGAGGAATATGTACGCTGATTGCAGCTATAGGATTTATAACTTGGTATAAAAAACAAAGTAGTATAGTATATGAGAAAATATAAGAAATCAACTAGGTTGCCCATGGCGTTATTTATTTACACCACAATAATGGCTATTTATTTTATTCCGCGGAATACAGAGATTGGTAATACGGAAAAATATGTAACGATAGGGGTATCCTATCTTATCATTGCCTTGCTTTGGATTGTTCTTCGTAAGCAGGAAAAGCGTAGAGAACAGGAAAGGCAGAACATGGAGAACAAGAAATAGAATATTTACTTAAACGACAACTTTATGAAGAAATTTTTAGTCAGCTTGGTGATGTTGGTAGTAACGACATTAGGTGCACATGCACAGTTTGAAAAGGATGTTTGGTATGTGAATGCTTCATTGACAGGGCTTGACCTCTCTCATAGCAAGTATGAGGGAACCAATTTTGGCTTTACGTTGGGAGGTGGTGCTTTTGTTGCCGACAACTTTGCGATACTGTTAAATTTCAAAGGACAGTATGTGGAACATGGAACAGATGAGACAAGTATTGGAGCACAAGGACGTTATTATTTATCTAGTTGTGGGATATATGGCGGACTTGGAATGGCTTACAAACATCTTTCTAATGGGGATTATAAGAAGAATCTTGTTTGCCTGACACCGGAAGTGGGTTATGCATTCTTTCTGGGACGAAATCTGACCGTAGAACCTGCTGTATATTATGATTTGAGTTTTAACCATACTTCTGAATACAGTAAATTGGGCTTCAAAATAGGGTTCGGACTTTATTTCTAGTTGATAACAAGTATAATAAGGTTAAAAAAAATACGAGGGTGTGTCGAAACTCTCATAAACTAAAAGTCACCCTCGCCACAGGTAGCTGTAGCGAGGGTGATTTCGATAAAAGGAGAGTTTTGACACATCTCCGCAAATGATAAATTGTCAGAGTCTTGTCTCTCCTTCTTTATTTAGTGGGCATATAAATGAGTAAACGGAATCTCCTTACCGTCGTTTCCACTAACTTTCATTTTCAGTTGACCACCGTTTTGGTCAAAGTAACGAATCTCAATCGGGTGATATCCTTTAGCTAAAGCTTTTTGGCCTACTACTTCGCGAGGACCATGAGGACCATCGTTGTCAATGATTTGTTCGCCATCAATCACTAACGTACTACCATCGTCTGACAGGAGGGCAAAAGTATAAATATCATCCTGAGGAGCATTAATGTATCCTTTGATAATTAGACCGATATTGCCTTTTACTTTCTTCGGAATCATTACATCTTCGATGGAATAACTTCCATTTACCGGTGATTTCTCTATTTCGGCACATTTATTTCCTTTGAATTCATGCCAAGTGGCTTTCAATCCGGGATTGGATGGAGCAGCAGTAACAGCCGGGGCATATTCGCTTTTGATAAAACGAGTGGTGGTGATATCTCCCGGTTTACCATTCGGACGGAAAGTGCGGAATGTGAAATCGGTTGTTTCGGTTACTTTTAACGGACCGTCATACTTAGGCGACTGTAAAGTGGGAACAGAACCGTCTGTGGTATAGTGTATCTCTGCACTTGGGTCAAGACAGGTGATATTGACAACACCTTCACCAATAAAGGCATTTGTCTTGTTAAAACCCTCCAAATCAGGAATACGGTAGTTGACATTCATAATGTTGAGGCGTTCAAATTGGTTGGCAAGACGTTGGGCAAATGCATTCCAGTCTTTTTGTGAAGGATTGCTCCAACCCAATTCGGCGATAGCCAACAGACGCGGAACAGCCATATACTGCATACGTTCACGTGAAGGAATCCATTCGCACCAAATATTACCTTGTACACCCAGTACCAACGGTTGCATTTCAGTACTCTGAATTTCGCTCATCGGATTATAATTATAAATATTGGCAACTGAATTCTTATCTTCCTGATAGTCTAGATAGAACTGTCCGTTAGGAGTGAAAATGATAGGATTGCCTTGCCCGGTCGTTTTAGAAGGAGCATTCTTAGCCCAACTGCGCCACCACATGACGGTTGCTGTTTTTGAAAGTCCCCCTTCAATAATTTCATCCCAGCCAATCATTTCTTTTCCTTTATCGTTAAAGAATCTCTCCATATCATGGATGAACCATGCTTGCAGTTCTTCTTCAGTTTTCAGATTATTATCACGCATACGCTTTTGGCAGTCGGGACATTTTTTCCAGTTGGCTTTCTCTACTTCATCGCCACCGATATGTACATATTTGTAAGGGAAGAGTTCAATAAGTTCACTATATACATTCTTGCAGAATTCTATAGCCGAATCTTTTCCGGGACAAACAGGAGAGGAGAAGGTCGTTCCCCAACCGGTTTCATCGAAACAAGATACACCTTCATAATTGCTTACGGCAGCCAGCATATGTCCCGGCATATCTATTTCGGGAACAATGTCGATACCACGCACTTTGGCGTATGCAATTACTTCTTTGATATCTTCCTGAGTATAATAGCCGCCATACAGTGTATCACCTTCTACAATGCGAATCTTATTTTCGGGAATAGCCATATCGGGATTGTTGTTCGCTTTTGATTGGCGGATACATTCTTTGTCATGAGAATTAAACTTGCGCCAAGCACCTTTCTCGGTCAGCAAAGGATATTTTTTTATTTCGATACGCCAGCCCTGGTCATCGGTGAGATGCCAGTGGAACTTATTCATCTTATAAAGTGACATCACATCCAATAGCTCTTTTACTTCATCTTTAGAATAGAAGTGGCGTGAAACATCCAGCATGATACCTCGCCAAGTAAAGCGGGGAGCATCATTGATTTCCACACTTGGAATAGCCCAGTCTACACCGTCCACTATTTGTTTGGATTCAATCTGGGGAGGGAATAATTGGCGTAAAGACTCTATGCCGGCAATAACCCCACCATAAGAGTTTCCTTTTATACTGATTTTCTTAGTGTCAGCCTTCAGTTGGTATGCACCTTCTTTGCCTTCAACTTCCCCCAATGAGAGGGTGATGGTTCCTTCTCCCTCTTGTACTTTTACATTATATCCGGTGGAAGGAGAAAGTATTCCTGCCAGATATTCGGCAGCCGGAGCCAGCTGGGAATCAGTGATACCGATGGTGCAACTTTTGGGGAGAACGAATGCGCTGCTGTCTTGTTGAACACTGTTCGGCAGCGGGACGATAGAAACGTCTCTGACAGAGGGAGGGGTAGAAGTACAAGCACCCAACAGCAATGAGCCTGTCACGGTACAAGCAGCAATCCATTTTTTATAAGTCTGCTTAATCATAAGGTAATTTTTTAGATTGTTAATATATTAGTATTGGAATGTCACTAAAACACCTTTATGGTCTGTCGGCCATACATTCTGCGGCTCGATGAATTTGTCTTTAGAGGTTTCCTGCACACGTTCTGAACGTACGATAGAACCTTTGGGACCAAAGATAGCTGCATCTTTTACGGTCAGCCCTTCTTCGGGATAGAACCAAATATAGTCGATGCGGTCGCGTTCGTCGGCTTTGGGAGCCCAAGTGATTTTTTCGGCAGGTTTAGCCGGGTTGTCAGAAGGATAGGTAAAACCGGGATAGTCGAGCACATTAGGATAGAAAGAACGGTAAGCATCAACGAAACCGGCTTCATCCAGCAAGACAGGTACTGTCCAAGGGATTACCAATCCGTGGTGGTCGTAAAGGTCTTTGGTCTCTTCTGTCCAATCTTGGTGCGAGGGTTCGTTGAAGTCGCCGCCCAGAATAATGGTATATCCAGCTTCGCGGTCTTTCTTTGCCTGCTCAATAAACATCTTGATGGCATCATCACGTTGTGATGCTACATTTCTTTCCAATACTTCTTCCACTGTAGTGGGGATAGGAATCTCTTCCCAGGTAGAACCGTCATATCCGCGTACATTATAATATGCATCATCCAGATAATCCAAATGAGAGGTATAAACGGCCATTTTCTTTCCGTTCATGTCGGCGGTCAAACGGTAGATGCTTCCGTGGTCACCGTTTTCGGGGAAGACAGTCAGTGAGTCGGTAATAGGATAGCGGCTAAGTAAACCGGTATCGTATGTGTAGAAGGAGTAATACGTTTCTCCTTTTTCTTTTAATGATTGGGTAAGGCGTGCAGTGAAATTGGTGTTATTATAATTGCGTACTTCACTAAGGGTTACGAAATCGGGGCGGAGGCGAATGATTTCATCAACAATAGCATCATAACCTCCGGGTATCATGGTTCCTTCTTGCCAAATATTCCACTGTAAGACGGTGAATTCTTTTTTTTCTTCTGTACATCCTGTGAGAACAAATAACAGGAGCATTGATAGATAAAGTAGTTTTTTCATTGTTTATTTATTTAAGATTATAAATATTTCTCTTTTAAAAACTGACCGGTATAAGATGCAGCACATTTTGCCACCTCTTCCGGTGTGCCGGCCACTACCAGATTGCCCCCCATCTTTCCACCTTCCGGTCCCAGGTCGATAACATAATCGGCACATTTTATCACATCCAGATTATGTTCGATAATAACAATCGTATGCCCCCGGCTGATAAGTGCGTCAAAAGCTTCCAATAATTTCTTGATATCATGGAAATGCAAACCGGTGGTGGGTTCGTCGAAGACAAAGATAGTAGGCTGAGTCTTTTCCACGCTCAAGAAATAAGCCAACTTCACACGTTGGTTCTCACCACCGGACAGCGTAGAAGAAGATTGTCCCAATTTAATATATCCCAATCCCACGTCTTGCAGCGGAGTGAGTTTCTTCACAATCTTTTTTTGTCCGTGTTCAGTAAAGAATTCTATGGCCTGATTCACGGTCATTTCCAATATATCATATATATTCTTATCTTGGAATTTCACTTCCAACGTATCGCTTTTGAAGCGTTTGCCGTGGCAAGACTCACATTCCAGCACCAAGTCGGCCATAAATTGCATTTCCACCGTAACCGTTCCGTCGCCTTTACATTCTTCGCAACGTCCTCCTTCGGTGTTGAAAGAAAAGTATCCGGCTGTGTAACCCATTTGTTTGGCCAAGGGTTGCTCTGCGTAAAGTTTACGGATTTCATCGTATGCTTTTACATAAGTCACCGGATTGCTGCGTGATGACTTCCCGATTGGATTTTGATCGACAAACTCAATGTCCTTAACCATTTGTATGTCGCCGCTGATAGAAACGAATTCACCCGGTCGTTCACTGCTTTCACTGTATTCCCGTTTTAGTGCTTTATAGAAAACATCACGCACCAATGTGCTCTTTCCCGAACCGCTGACACCTGTAACTACCGTCATTATATTTAGAGGAAAACGTACATCCACTCCTTTCAGGTTGTTCTCTCTGGCTCCTTTTATTTCAATATAATTATTCCAAGGACGGTGTGATTTGGGTATTTCGATGGTTTCTTCTCCAAGTAAATAACGAACCGTATGGCTGTTACTGTCCTTTTTCAAATCTTTCATGTCTCCCTGGTAGACGATTTCCCCTCCCAAGCGTCCGGCTTTGGGGCCGATATCTATAATGTAGTCGGCGGCACGGATGATTTCTTCATCATGCTCTACCACTACAACAGTATTCCCCAGCTCTTGTAACTGGCGTAATACTTTGATAAGGCGTTCAGTATCACGGCTGTGAAGTCCGATGCTAGGTTCATCCAATATATAGAGCGATCCCACCAGGCTGCTTCCCAAAGAAGTTGCCAGATTGATACGTTGGCTTTCACCACCTGACAGTGTATTGCTAAGACGGTTTAATGTGAGGTAGCCTAAACCGACATCCATCAGGAAGTTGATTCGGTTATTAATCTCCGTCAGTATACGTTTGGCTATAGCAGCATCGTGTGCGTCTAATTCTAATGTGCGGAAAAACTCCTTTAAATCATGAATCGGCAAATCCACTAGCTCGGATATAGAGCGTCCGCCTACTTTTACATATCCGGCTTCTTTTTTCAGTCTGGTTCCGTGACACACCGGACAAAGCGTCTTTCCCCGGTAGCGTGCCAACATCACGCGATACTGAATTTTATATTGATTCTCTTCCAGCATTTTAAAGAAAGAATCGATACAAGCTTTCTCCTTCGGGCCATGCCACAAGTAGTCTTTTTGCTCTTGCGTCAATTCATAATAAGGTGTGAAGATAGGGAAATCATATTTCGGAGCTTCATGGATAAACTCTTTCAACCATTCGCCCATCTTCTCGCCGCGCCAACAAATCACTGCTCCGTCATACACACTTAGAGCACGGTTGGGGATGACAAGGTGTTCGTCTATTCCGATTACCTTTCCAAAACCTTCGCAACTGGGACAGGCGCCGATGGGAGAGTTGAAAGAAAACATCTGGTCGTTGGGCTCCTCAAAGGTGATACCGTCTGCTTCAAACTTCGTGCTGAAGGAAAAAAGTTGTGTGCTGCCGTCCGGTGAATAGAAGCGAAGCATGCAAGCTCCGTCACCTTCATACATGGCAGTTTCGGCAGAATCAGTCAGTCGGCTGATGCTGTCTTTGCTGTCGTCGGCCATCATACGGTCTATTAAAAGGTAGATATTTTGTTTCTTTCCTTCGGCCGGCACTTGTTGCAGGAAGTCCTCGATACGCATAATCTCGCGGTTCACTTCCACACGTGTAAATCCCTGCTTCAAGTCAATGTCTAATTGTTCGGCAATGCTGCGTCCTTCGCGTGGCAATAGTGGAGCGAGTACGGTATATTTAGTCCCTTTGGGAAAAGAAAGCATACAATTCACGATGTCTTCCGCACTGTGTTTCTTCACCAATTGTCCGCTGATGGGGGAATATGTTTTCCCCACACGTGCGTAAAGCAATCGTAAATATTCATATATTTCGGTCGAAGTTCCTACTGTGGAACGCGGGTTGCGGCTGTTTACTTTCTGCTCGATGGCAATGGCCGGAGGAATACCTTTGATAAAATCACATTCCGGTTTACTCATTCTGCCCAAGAACTGGCGGGCGTAAGAAGATAAACTTTCCACATAGCGACGCTGGCCTTCGGCATATAACGTGTCAAAAGCCAATGATGATTTTCCGGAACCGGATAAGCCTGTAATAACCACCAGTTTATTACGGGGAATATCCACATCAATGTTTTTGAGGTTGTTGACCTTGGCTCCTTTGATAGATATATAGTTACTTTCGGACATTCTTTGTTGCATTTAGTTGAATATGCAAAGATAGTCAATCCTACTCGGATACGTTTCATTCCGTAAGGTGAAAAAATGTTTCTCAATGGAAATTCTTCTTTAAAATGATGCGGGATGAATCGTGTTTAGAGGAATATTTCTTGTGAAAAGATTGAGAATAAGCGGGAAATGTGTATCTTTGTTTTGATGTTATACAAAAGCGGAAGAGTATGAGTGATAAAATTTATCCTATTGGCATCCAGAACTTTGAGACACTCCGTAAAGACGGGTATTTCTATATTGATAAGACAGCTTGGATTTATCGTTTGGTTAAATCAGAGCGGCTATCTCACGATTAAGGGCTATGACAGTGAGTTTGGTATTTATCAGTTAGGCTTCCCCAATCGGGAAGTAGAGGAAGGGTTCATGCGTTTCCTGCTTCCATATTATGCGAAAGTAACGAAGGTGGAAACTCCGTTTGAAATTCTGAAGTTTGTCAATGAGGTGCGTAGCGGTGACTATGACTCCTTCTTCCGTCGTCTGCAAAGTTTCTTTGCGGACACTCCCTACGAAATCATTCGTGACCGGGAACTGCATTATCAGAATGTACTCTTTATCGTCTTCAAGTTGATGGGATTTTATGTAAAAGTGGAATACCATATGGGGGAGGGGCGCATCGATTTGGTTCTTCAGACTGATAAGTTTATTTATCTTATGGAGTTCAAGTTTAACGGTACGGCTGAAGAAGCCTTACGACAAATCAATGAGAAGCATTATGCGCGGCCTTTCCAGAGCGATGCGCGTAAATTATTCAAGATAGGGGTGAACTTCAGTGACCGGACCCGAAATATAGAGAAGTGGATAGTGGAGGAATAAGCGGCCGACGGATATTGAAATCCGTTGCCTTTTTGAATGACTGCTTCAGATTGAGCTGTGGAGAAGATGGGATAGGTTCTTTTCATTTAAGGGCCTCTTTGAATTTCTGTTGGAATCTGTTTTTTATGCCCTTTCAGGAAGTCCTTTGTCAAGACGACGGAGGTGCTTTACCAACATTCATAAGGGAATCAAAATAGAAAATACCGCTGAATGAATGCCGGAGGGAGATTATAAAGAAAGAGATTATTTATATTTGGTCTTTAAAACCTGAATTTGCTTGTCTAACATCTCATCCAGTTCATCAAACTCATACCAATTCAAGAAGCCGGGAACCATGATGACAAAGTTGACAAAATTATCATGTTTCAATAGAAAGGAAATTTCACCCCGAAAAGTACGGTTATCGTTTAAAATATCTTTTCTGCACGCAGACAGGGCAAGACTCATCAATACATTGGTTTTTGTTGCGTAATAATCACCGATATCTTTCTTTTTTCTTCCCAACTCAAAATAGGTTTGTAACACATCCTGCAATACACGTTTGTCGGAAATATACTGCATCAATGAAGAACCTTTCAGCACCTCCAAGGCATCGGTCCTGTAAATGAAGTCATCCATATTATTGAAAAGCTTGCCATATTTCCATAAAGTATCTCCAGGTATCTCGGATATATCCATAGCCTGATTCACCAATAATCGGCTCATGTGTATGTCAATGTCCAACAAGTTCTTTATTCTATGAAGTTCCCCCCTGTTATATTCCAATTCTTCCGCTACCAACAGCATCGTGGCACGCACTTCCTTCTGGCGGGTATGTTCGGTTATTAAGTCACTTCCCAAAAAGTTACAATGATTCCTGCAACCACGATACTGAATTGACGAATGTAATCTCCTACTCGCCAACTTTTGACAGTCGTTTTTACTTTAGTCCAAGTTGTTTCCTTCATATTCTCATTCTTATTCCTTCTTTGGCTATATCAGGTGCCGAAAATAGAGCGTAAAGTTATGGAATTTAAATTAAAAGCCAAGAATTATCGCTAATTTATTCGAAGATAGGGATGATGAAACCTTTTTTACCGGTCTGTTATCTCGCTGGTTCATATTTTCTTTCTATCTTTGTCCGCAAAACTATTAAAAAGCGAAGACTTAGAAATGAGAGCAAAAACGATTCTCCTTTTATTGATAGCACTACTTTTTACCTCGGGTGTCAGTGCTCAGACACGTTATCCGAAGCGTGAGTTCCGTGGTGCATGGATTCAGTGCGTGAACGGACAGTTTCAGGGAATGCCGGCAGAGAAGATGCAGCAGTTATTAATAAACCAGCTGAACAGTCTGCAAGGTGCAGGTATTAATGCGATAATTTTTCAGGTACGTGCGGAAGCCGATGCCTTGTATAAATCTTCTTACGAGCCGTGGAGCCGTTTCCTTACCGGAGTGCAGGGCAGGGTGCCCTCACCCTATTGGGACCCGATGCAGTTCATGATTGATGAATGCCACAAGCGGGGAATGGAGTTCCATGCCTGGATTAATCCTTACCGTGCCAAGACGAAAGGAACGGTCGCCTTGTCGCCCATTCATCCTTATAACAAGAATCCCGAACGTTTCGTGAATTATGCCGGACAACTTTATTTTGATCCTGCGTTGCCCGAGAATCGGAAATACATCTGTAAGATTGTGCGCGACATTGTAACTCGTTATGATGTGGATGCCATTCACATGGATGATTATTTTTATCCTTATCCTAATCCGGGAGAGGATTTTCCCGACAATATCAGTTTTGCACAGTATGGTCGCGGATACAGTAATAAAGCCGATTGGCGCCGTGACAACGTGAATGTGTTGATAAAGGAAATCCATGAGACGGTGCGCGAGTGCAAGCCGTGGGTGAAATTCGGTATCTCTCCTTTCGGAATTTATCGTAATGTAAAGAGTGACCCTAATGGCAGCAACACACGTGGTTTGCAAAATTATGATGACTTGTATGCTGATGTGCTGATGTGGGTGAACAACGGTTGGGTGGATTATAATATTCCCCAGATTTATTGGGAAATTGGTCATCCGGCCGCTGATTATGATACCTTGATTCGTTGGTGGGCAAAGAATGCTTCCGCCCGTCCTCTCTATATAGGTCAGGATGTGATGCGTACGGTGAATAAGCCCGACCTCCATAATCCGCTTATCAATCAGATGCCTGCCAAGATGAAACTTCAGCGTGCTTTGCCTACTGTGCAGGGAAGTTGCCAGTGGTATGCTTCGGCTGTGGTGGATAATGCAGGAAACTATCGCACTATGCTTGTAAAAGATTACCACCGTTATCCGGCTTTGCCGCCTACATCGCCATTTATGGATGACAAGGCTCCGGGTAAAGTAAAGAAAGTAAAAGATGTCTGGACACCGGATGGCTTGTTGCTTTTCTGGCAGGCACCGAAAGCAAAAACGGAAATGGATAAGGCTGTGCAATACGTGGTTTATCGCTTTGATAAAAAAGAAAAAGTGAATCTGGAGGATCCTTCTCACATTGTTGCTATCACACGTGACACATATTATAAGTTGCCTTACGAAAGTGGAAAGACAAAATATAACTATGTTGTAACAGCTCTTGACCGTCTGCATAATGAGTCTAAAGGGGCAAAGAAGAAAGTAAAACTGTAGACAAACAGCATAATAGTACTGAGATATTAGTAAGTAAGAACCACGTTTCACACGTGTCATGGGGTTAATGCGTTGTTTCACCGGTATTTAAGGTGAAAGGTTTAAGTCAAACCGCCGGGAGCAACGGATTACGTACATGACATGTATGATGCGTGGTTTTGTAATTTGGGGAATCGTTTGGACACTTAACATACCATATCACTAACGAAGGGAAGAATAAGCCGTTTCTTAGGGTTGGCTAAGGCCTTTTAAGCGGAAGATTATTACAGTCTCCGGCAGCGGACCGTACAGTCCGTTACGGTGGACCGTACAGTCCATTACGGTAGACTGTACAGTCCATTGCCGGAGTCTGTAGTAACCCGACTGACAGACAGGCATAATTGAAAAGACGAAAACGCTTAGTCCGACTAATGAAATGACTTAGGGAGTTTAAAACGTATGCAGAAGTTGAAAACCGGAAGAGACAACATCCGATTATTATTTTGTAACTGTTACAAATTAACAAGAAATTTATATGTTAATTCGTTTTTATTTCGTTACTTTGTATCCGGATAACAAAAAGGAACACGAATATGCGATATGTGTACATAACGGGCTATCTATTACTGGCTGCTATCATACAACTGCTAATGGGAAACTTCCCATTGTCGTTTATAGCATTTCCGCTAAATATTGTTTTTGCGGTTATTTGGCTGTTCTTGTTGTGGAAACTTTATAAAGAAAGTCGAAAATCAGCTTTTACACGCTTCCTTTCCTCCCCTAAAACAAGTATTTTATCCATTATCCTGCTCGTAGCAGGTAGTCTGGTTATTGGATTATTCCCCCAATTGTCTGATGTTGAAGCTGCTATGCGTACCAATATTGAGGCTTCGCTGGGCTTCTATAATTTTATGACTTCCTGGATATTTATTGCTATCTTATTTTTGTTGTTAAGTAATTTGGCAATGATTACTTTACATGCCTATTATCATAGGAAAACTGCCCGTTGGCGTTTTATGCTGAATCATGTAGGATTATGGTTGGCGCTTTTTGCCGGATTCTTTGGGAGCAGTGATACACAAACCTTACGTATTCCTCTTTATAAAGGAGAACCGGCACGTGAGGCTTTTGACATGAACGGTGCTTCTTATCATTTGGACTATGAGATGGAACTGCGTTCTTTTTCTGTGGAATATTATCCTAACGGACGTCCTTCTCGTTTTGCTGCCACAGTGCGTTTAGGTGACGATGAAGCATTGCTGGAGGTGAATCATCCATACAGTTATCGGTTAGGGGAAGATGTGTATCTCACGGGGTATGATATGGCAAGTGGCAATGAAAGTAGATATTGTGTTTTGCAAGTTGTGATGCAACCGTGGAAATATATAACGGTGACCGGTATTCTGATGATGCTGGCGGGAGCTGTTCTCTTGTTTATAAATGGTCCGGAAAGACGTGTAAATCCGAAAGAGGTATGATAAATTGGGATAATTTCTATGTATTTGCGGCGGTGTCCGTCGGTCTGTGGCTGGCAGGGGCAGTGTTTGCACTCCGTTCTTCAATGAGGAGCAGGATGGCTGTTGGCTTTACTGTTGCCGGAATTATGGTATTGGGCATTTTTATTGCCGGATTATGGGAATACCTGCAACGGCCGCCTTTGCGGACAATGGGGGAAACACGTCTGTGGTATTCATTTTTTATGGGAATAGCTGGACTCTTGACATATATGCGATGGAGATATCGATGGATATTGTCGTTTTCCACTTTGTTGTCTACTGTATTTGTCGTGATTAATTTGTTGAAACCGGAGATACATGACCAGTCATTAATGCCGGCTTTGCAGAGTGTGTGGTTTATTCCGCATGTCACTGTGTATATGTTTTCTTATTCGGTGTTGGGGTGTGCATTCATTGTGGCCGTCAGCGGATTGTTTCGTCATAAAGAGGAATATTTGCAGACGGCTGATAATCTGGTCTATGCAGGAGTCGCTTTCCTTTCTATCGGGATGTTGCTTGGTTCTCTTTGGGCAAAAGAGGCCTGGGGTAATTATTGGAGTTGGGATCCGAAGGAGACATGGGCAGTCATAACGTGGATGGGGTATTTAATGTATGTGCATCTTCGCCTGTTCGGGCGTATAGGCAGAAAACCATTGTATGTGTTGCTTATTCTTTCGTTTTTTGCGTTGCAAATGTGTTGGTATGGAGTGAATTACCTTCCGGCAGCGCAGCAAAGTGTACATTTATATAATCGTAATAACTAACTAAAACAATGTAACATGAAGAAAAGTACAAAACTAATTGTGGCACTGTTGGTTGTGGTGGCAGCATTAGCAGTTACTTACCGACTGATGAACCGTGTGCCGTCTGCCGATTTGGAAGCAAATGCGCAGATGCAGCAAATCATTACGGATGCCGGATGTTTGAGATGTCACACCTCAAATCCTGACTTGCCGTTCTATGCCGGTATGCCCGTGGCTGGGAAGATTGTGATGGAGGATGTGAGCAAGGCTTATCGTGTTTTTGACATGACTCAGATGGCGCAAGACCTGGAAGCTGGAAATCAGGTGGATCAGGTGACTTTGGCGAAAGTGGAAAAAGTTATTTTGGATGGCAAGATGCCTCAGGCTAAATACTATTTGGTGCATTGGGGAGCTTCTATCAGCGATGCGAAAAAGGAATTGGCCCTTAACTGGGTGAAGAATCATCGCATGGGGCTGATGACGGACACTAATGTGGCTCCTGAATTTGTTAATGAGCCTATTCGTCCGATTGCTGATTCTATTTCGGTTGATGTGCGCAAGGTGGTATTGGGTGATATGCTTTATCATGACACTCGTTTATCTGCCGACAATACGGTGTCTTGTGCTTCTTGTCATGGTTTGGATACAGGTGGTGTGGATAATAAGCAGTATTCGGAAGGAGTGGGTGGACAGTTTGGTGGAGTAAACGCTCCGACTGTTTACAATGCTGCTTACAACTTTGTGCAGTTTTGGGATGGTCGTGCCGGTACTTTGGCAGAACAGGCTGCGGGTCCTCCTTTGAATCCGGTTGAAATGGCTTGCGAATCTTTCGAACAGATTACTGCCAAGTTAGCTGAAGATAAAGACTTTGTAAAAGCATTTGTAGAAGTATATCCGGACGGACTGAATGAGAAGAATATCACTGATGCGATTCAAGAGTTTGAAAAGACATTGTTGACTCCCAATTCACGTTTCGACCTTTATCTGAAAGGTGATAAGAATGCCATCACAGCCGATGAGCTTGCCGGATATGAGCTTTTCAAAAAGTATGATTGTGCAACTTGCCATGTGGGTGAAATTCTGGGTGGACAGTCATACGAATTAATCGGTGTGCAGCATGATTATTTTGCAGACCGTGAGGCTGAAATGACGGAAGAAGACAATGGCCGGTTTAAGCAGACGAAAGCAGAGCGCGACCGTCATCGTTTTAAAGTGCCGGGACTGAGAAATGTGGAGCTCACTTATCCTTATTTTCACGACGGAAGCATGAAGACAATGGAGGATGCTGTACGTGCGATGGCCAAGTATCAGTTGGGCATCGACCTTCCGCAACAGGAAGTAGATAAGATTGTATCTTTCCTCCGTACTTTAACCGGACAGTATAAAGGACAGACGCTGACAAATAAAAAATGAGTATCTAGGAGGTCGGAGAATGCTCTGAAGGCTGAGGAGATGCTTGTAGGATAAGAATGTCTCAAAAGTAATCGGAATAGATACGACTACTTTTGAGACATTCTTGTTTACGGATTAATAAAGGAGGAATCCCGCTAGTCCGCAGAGTATAATCATTAATATAGGATTTATCTTGTACTTACGCGTTCCGAGGAAAGCTGTAAGGAAAATGAGGACGCTTATAATGAATTGATACCAATCTACTTTATAACTGCCGAAGTTTTCTTTGTTCATTAAAACGAGGGCTGCGGCAGCCAGTAAACCTACTACTGCCGGGCGCAATCCGCTGAATACAGCTTCAACAGCCGGGTGCTTTTGATATTTCAGGAAGAATTTGCTGATGGCAATCATTAATACAAAAGATGGAAAGACTACAGCAAATGTTGCTACAATGGAACCGATGACGGCGAAAGCTTCGCTATATCCCGCATTCAGTACGGCAGTATATCCTACATAGGTAGCGGAATTGATACCGATAGGGCCTGGAGTCATCTGACTGATGGCCACGATGTCGGTAAATTCACTGGCATTAATCCAGTGATAACGTGTTACTACTTCTCCTTGAATTAAGGAAAGCATGGCATAACCGCCTCCAAAACCAAAGAGGCCTATTTTAAAGAATGTATAGAATAAATAGAGGAATATCATTTTGATGTATGTTTATGTTTGTACTTGCCATAGAAAAAACCTCCTGCTCCGGCAATGATGATAATATAAACGGGGGATACCCCCAACAGCCAGATAAGAAGTGCCGATACTATAGGTATCCATATAGTATAGCGGCTTATCTTTGCCGATTTTGCCATTGAGAAAGTGGGAGCGGCAATTAATGCGACCACTGCCGGACGGATTCCTTTGAATATATTTTCTACTACTTCATAGTTCTTAAATTGTTGGAAAAATAGGGCAATGGCCAAAATAATGATGAAGGAGGGGAGTATTGTTCCGAGTGCCATGGCCAATGCTCCTCTGAATTTGCGCAACTTATATCCTATAAAGATAGCGATGTTTACGGCAAATACGCCTGGAACAGACTGAGTAAGTGCTAATAAATCGATAAAGTCGTCTTTGTCAATCCACTTTCTTTTATCCACTATTTCATCTTGTATGAGTGGAACCATCGCATAACCTCCTCCGATGGTAAACAGGCCAATCTTAAAAAAGATGGCGAATGATTTTAAATAGAAATTCATGTCTTAATTTTGTTTCATATAAACGCTTGGCGGTACGTCAAAGTACTTTTTAAAACTATCTGTAAAATATTTCGGGTCGCCAAAGCCCAACATATCCGAAACTTCGGATACTGTGTATTTCTTGCTTTTCAATAATATGGCAGCTTCATTCATGCGCACTTTACGGATAAACTCACTGGGCGAATAATTTGTCAATGCTTTTATCTTGTTATAAAAGCTGCTTCTACTCATGTTAAAGGCAGCGCATAAAGTGTCTACATTTAGTTCTTTGCTCAGATTACTTTTAATGGTTTCGGTTACTTTTATAATAAATTCCTGATCTAAGTCCAATGGCGGGTGAGGCATACTTTCTTCCTCTGTGGTGAATTGGAATTGGCTGTAACGTTTGCGTATTAGTTCTCTGATGGCAAGTACGTTGGCTATGTTGGCTTTTAATACACTGACATCAAACGGTTTAATGATGTATCTGTCTGCTTTGCTTTGTAATCCTTTGATAATACTTTCTTTATCATTCAATGCGGTTAGCAGAATGACAGGAATGTGGCTTGTCTCTACATCATTTTTCACAATGCGACACATTTGTTCTCCATTCAGTTCCGGCATCATGATGTCTGAAAGAATGAGGTCGGGCTGTTTGTTCTTGATAGAATTAATTACTTCTTGTCCGTTGCAGACACCTGTTACTTGATACTCGTCAGATAATATTTGTAATAAGAAAGTACGTAACTCCACATTGTCTTCGGCTACCAGAATATAGGGAGCTTTTTTGTCTCCCTGTTTAAGTGGGGAGATGGGGGGAGTAGTGACTTCCTCTTTGCTTTCTTCCCTCACGATTGGAAGCGGATCGATGACATCAGTTTTTGGGAAGAGTTTGTTGTTGTATTTACTGCTTTTTATGGGAAATGATAACTTAAAGGTAGTACCCACATTCTCTATACTGTTTATACTAATCTTTCCACAGTGGTTTTTGATGAGTTTGTAAGTAAGCATCATACCGATACCACTGCCGGTAATTTGTAAATTAGTGGCATTTTTTCCTCTGAACAGTTCTTTGAACATTTTCTTCTGGTCGTTGGACGAAATACCGATTCCGGTATCAGTGATAAGCAGAAACCAATGGCTCTTGCTTTTAGAAGTCTGGACTTTGATATTTCCTCCCTGTTGAGTGTATTTCAGCGCATTAGTCATCAGGTTTCTGATGATGGAATCCATTTTGTTTTTATCCAGCCATACCTCCTGAGAAGTAAAATTGGATTCAAAATGAATTTTGATTTGTTTTTTCTCAGCGTATAGGTTGAATTGCTTCAGATAAGACTTGATATATGAATTCAATTCATATCTGGATACATAAACGTTGGATGTATAAAGTTCTTCTTTTTCGAAATTAATCAGATTACTGGCCAACTCGGACAAGTTGTTTGTATTCTGAATGGCAAGGTTAACATTAATCTTACCCTGTTCTGTCAGTTGTTCATTCTTCAGGATTTCTCCCAACGGCGCTTTTATTAGAGTCAGCGGTGTACGTATGTCATGGGCGGTATTGATAAAGAATTGAATTTTCTCTTTAGAATTATTCCTGTCTTTTCTTAACCATAAGAAACGTAAAATGCTTACTGTTACCAATATAATGATAACGAGGTAAATAATGCCGGCCCAAAAAGTTGCCCAGAAAGGCGGCGTTATGGTTATTTTTATTGCTCTTTCTTCTAATACATGTTCATCATCCATCAGAATGGTTCTCACTCTCAGTTTGTAATTTCCGGGATTGATGTTGGTATAACGTATCAGATTGTCTGCCGTGGGCGTTGTCCATTCATCATAAAATCCTTCTAGCTTCCAAGTGTATAGAATATTAGACGGGTTGTCGTAATTAATGGAAGATACATTCAAAGAGAATATATTTTGGCTATAATCTAAAGTAATGTGCTCCGTATCGTCTATTCCTTGGGTTAAAGGAGAATCCTTTTCGCCGGGGAAAACCTTTTGATATAAGATGCTAAAGTCACTGAATATCATTTTAGACTTGAAACGATTTGGCAGGCTTACGGTGTCTGCAATTTCAATGGCTCCGTTCCCTGTGCCGAATATGAAATGTCCTGATTGGGTGTGTACACCTGCTGAAGGGTTGAAGTTCACAGTCATCAATCCTTGTTCTTTTGTCCAATTAGAGAATATTCTTTCCTTTACTTTGAAACGGGTGAGCTCATTTTCTGTACTGATAATCAGATCTGTTCCCAAAGCCGGTAGAATGCAATAGATATTGTTGGAAATCAATGCTGAGTTTTTCATGTGATAACGCACGACTTTGTCTGTGTTATTATTATATACCCACATGCCCGAACCATGAGTACCAATATAGGTAATATGAGCAACGGTATCTTGATAAAGCGTATTGATACATCCGATTCCTGAATCCAGATTGACTGGTTTCAGTGTTTGGTTTCGTTTGTTGAATTGGTATAATCCGTTGATGGTACCTATCCATAAGTTGTGTCGGTCTTTATTTTTGATACAGGTAACTGGGAAATCCATGCTGTAACACTGTATTTCTTTCGTTTGCATATTATAGCTCTTTAGGTTATAATAGCCGCCTGCCCAAATGATTCCATCATTGTCTTTGTAGATGCAACGTATGTATTTATCAGGACGAATAGTAGTCCATCCCAACGTGGAATGTTGAGAAAAATATTTGGGTACCATGTCTTTTTTATTGATTTGATACATTCCCGACATATATCCTCCTACCAATATGGTGCCAGGGACTGTTTCGCACATGGAGATAAAGACATGGTTCTGGTTTTGTGTGTCATTTTGATAAGTGGATAGTAGGCACTTCCACTGTTTGTTCTTAGAATTGTAGAAACAGATGCCATTACTTGTCGCATACCAAATATCGCCTTCTGAATCTTCCAGAATGGAGTTTACTTGATTATCTATTAGTGAGTTTGGATTATCATAAGAATGTTGTATCCATTTATATCCGGGATATTTATTCGAGAATAAAGTAATTCCGACAGGATAAATGGCCATCCATAATTTGTCATCTTTATCAATGAATATGTCATTCACGATATTCCCATTCATTTTATTTGAATGGTTGTGGTCGGCAATCAGAAAAGGGGATAATTCACGGGTGAACAAATTGAGTTTATAAACACCGGTTCCATTGGTCGCTATCAGGACTTCGTCTATTTTCTTAGGATTGGCTATGATTGTATTGACTGTAATGTCCAACAATTTTGTGGGGACATCCATTAATTGTTGAGTATTGATATTATATAGATATATACCGTCTCTCAGTGTTCCTATGATTAGAGTTTGAGTGTTTTTGTGGAAATACAGATAGGTGACAACCTGAAATTGTTCCAATTGGGGATGTCTTTGTATCTGTAGTTGGTGATTGTTAATTAGTTTAACGCAAAATACATTATGATTTGTTCCTAAAAAATATTGATTGTCTCCGGCTTCTGTGATGCAGGTGATTTCTTCCTGGATAGAACTGGTCAGATGGATCAGCTTTTCCTGGTTGATGTTAAAAATATATTGCTTCTCTTTGGTACAAAGCCAGATATTGTTTTTATTGTCCAAATAAGTGCTAGTGAGTGGAAGTCCACTGTTACTTTTATCTTTGCTGGCAAAATTGCAGGCTAGTTCGTATTTGTCTTGTAGCGAGTTGTATTTAAAAATATATCCATTCTTTCCTATTTCCCAAATGACACCTGTTGTATCTATTTCCAGAGTATTCAGGTTGGGAAAGGATTTCATGTTGGGGTGTCCGTCTACCGATAAGTCATAATGGACATATTGCTTGCCATTGTATCTGTCAATTCCTTCATGGGTGAGGAACCACATATATCCTTTGTTGTCTTTTTGTATGGACAGGACTCTACGACTGCTCAAACCATCGTTAGTATCTAGATACTGATAAAGTTGGGCAGAGACAGATGTTATAAAAGTAATCGCAAAATATATAAGTAAAAGAGTCCTTTTCATAATGGTATTTAGACGCGAAAACCTCACAAAGCTCGCAAATTTTCTTGTCATTTCAAAATCTATTATATGCAAAAAAAGCGGCAATCAGTATGATATACCGCTTTTTTAGTAAATATAACAAATTGTTTTATTATTTGTTCATTTCAACCCATTTTCTTGCATTGACAAATGCTTCAATCCATGGTGTTACTTGGTCATTATTTATTCTATCAGAAGGATAGTAAGCGTTCTGCCATGGGAAACAAGAACGTTCCAAATGCGGCATCATTGCCAAATGGCGTCCATCTGCACTTGCTAATCCGGCTACGCCATAGTCTGAACCGTTCGGATTACCGGGATATTCGTCGTATGAGTATTTCAATACCACATTGTATTTATCCTCTTCATAAGGTAATGAGAATTTGCCTTCTCCATGTGCTACCCAAATACCTAGCTTGCTGCCGCTTAATGAGCCGAACATAACACTTCTGTTCATCGGGACTGTTACACCAACAAACTTAGATTCAAATTTATGTGATTCATTGTGCAGCATTTTGGCTTTTTTGTTATGCTCAGGATTAATTAATCCTAATTCAATCATTAACTGGCAACCGTTACATACGCCCAGTGACAAGGTATCTTTGCGTGCATAGAAATTATCCAATGCTGCTTTGGCTTTCGGGTTGAATAGGAATGCACCTGCCCATCCTTTTGCAGAACCCAAAACGTCAGAGTTGGAGAATCCTCCACAGAATACAATCATATTGATATCTTCCAGTGTTTCGCGTCCGCTTACCAAGTCGGTCATTGTGACATCTTTCACGTCGAATCCTGCCAAGTAGAGCATATATGCCATTTCGCGTTCGCCATTGGTACCTTTTTCACGAATGATGGCGGCCTTGATGCCGGTCGGAGTACGACGCTCTGGAGTGATTCCGTATTGTGAAAGCTTTCCAGTGAATGATTTATCGAATACAAATTCCAACGGTTGTTCTTTGTAATTCTCAAAGCGCTTTTTGGCACAACCATTCATACTTTGTTTGCGGTCAAGTAAATAAGAAGTAGAATACCAAACATCACGCAGATAGTCAATGCCGAATTGGTAGGTAGCATCTCCTTTTGTTACGAGAATATGGCGTTCGTCTGTCGGTGTACCCAACTTCACGTAGCCAATACCGGCATCTTCCAATATCTTCTTAACTTCAGCTTTGTCTTTATCTTTCACTTGAATGACAATACCCGGATTTTCGGCAAACAGAATCTTAATAATATCGTCTTCCTTTATTTTGTCAAGGCTGATTTCCATACCGCCTTCCATGTTTGAGAAGCACATTTCGAGCAGTGTTGTGATGAGACCACCGGCTGAGATATCATGACCTGCCATAATCAAGCCCTTGTTGATAAGTTCTTGTATCGCAAGGAAAGCGTCGCGGAAATATTCGGGATTTTGAACTGTCGGAACATCATCTCCTACTTTATTTAAAGACTGTGCGAAAGCAGAACCGCCCAAACGCAACTTGTCAAAACTGAAGTCGATATGATAAATGGTGCTCTTGGCATCATTTATCAATACAGGAGAAACAACTTTCTTCACATCGGAAACTTCACCGCCGGCTGAAACGATAACAGTTCCCGGGCTGATGATTTTTTCTCCGTTTGGATACTTCTGAGTCATAGACAGGGAGTCCTTGCCGGTCGGTACATTGATTTGCAGTGCGCAGCAGAAATCAGATAATGCCTTGACAGCCGTATAAAGACGCGCGTCTTCACCTTCCTGTGCACGGCACGGCCACATCCAGTTGGCAGACAGCGAAATGCTATCCATCCCTTCTGCCATCGGAGCCCAAACAAGATTGGTTAATGCTTCGGCGACTGATAATACAGAGCCTGCTGCCGGATTAGCCAAAGCTGCTTGCGGAGCATGTCCTAAAGAGGTGGCAATACCTTTTTCTCCTCGATAATCAAGAGCAACGACACCACAGTCGCTCAACGGCAGCTGGATTTCGCCCTGACACTGCTGGCGGGCAATCTTACCTGTTACCGAACGGTCTACTTTGTTGGTTAACCAATCTTTGCAGGCAACTGCTTCCAGCTGAAGTACACGGCGGATATATTCGTTTAATTTTGAAGTTTCGTAAGTTACATTTTCATAATGACGTTCTACGGTCTTGTCAATCATATAAGTTTTCGGAGAAGAACCGAACATTTGATCTACTGCCAAATCAAATGGACGAACACCATCGGCTTGTTCAAAGGCAAAACGGGCATCACCGGTAGTTTCACCTACCGTATACATCGGAGCGCGTTCGCGGTCGGCTATCTTTTGCACGTGTTCGATAGCCGATTCATCAATCAGCAATCCCATACGTTCCTGAGATTCATTGGCTATGATTTCTTTGGCAGATAAGGTCTTGTCACCGATAGGCAGTTTATCCATGTGGATTAGGCCACCGTTTTCTTCTACTAACTCAGACAAACAGTTTACGTGACCTGCCGAACCATGGTCGTGGATAGAAACAATTGGGTTATTTTCTTCTTCACACAATGCACGAACGACGTTATAAGCACGTTTCTGCATTTCTGCATTGGCACGTTGAACTGCATTGAGTTCGATTCCCGATGAGTATCGACCTGTTTCAACAGAGGAAACAGAACCGCCACCCAAACCTATTCGATAGTTGTCACCACCCATAACAACTATTTTGTTTCCTGTCTCGGGATGACCTTTCAGACAGTCGCGTTGAGTACCGTAACCCACACCGCCGGCCAGCATGATAACTTTGTCGTATGCGTACTTTTCACCGTTTTCCTGATGTTCGAAAGTTAATACAGAACCGCAAATCAGCGGTTGACCGAACTTGTTGCCAAAATCGGAAGCACCGTTGGAAGCCTTGATTAAAATCTGTTCGGGGGTTTGATACAACCATTGGCGTACAGGCAGGATGTCTTCCCATTCACGACCTTCTTCTGTACGAGGATAAGAAGTCATATAGACAGCTGTACCTGCAATGGGCCATGAACCTTTACCACCACCCATACGGTCACGGATTTCACCTCCGGTACCGGTTGATGCACCGTTGAATGGTTCTACGGTAGTAGGGAAGTTATGTGTTTCAGCCTTCAGTGAGATAACTGTCTTGATGTCTTTGATAATGAAATAGTCGGAGGTAGAATGGTCGGCCGGAGAGAATTGTTCCACAACCGGACCTTCTGCAAAAGCCACATTATCTTTATAGGCAGAGATAATTTTGTTGGGATTTTCGGCAGTGGTCTTTTTAATCATCTGGAATAAAGACGATTCCATCTCTTCGCCATCAATGACAAATGTTCCGCCGAAGATTTTATGACGGCAATGCTCTGAATTAATCTGTGCAAAACCGAATACTTCAGAGTCGGTCAACTTGCGTTCCAAGTCTTTTTCGACTTTCAGCAAATAGTCCATTTCTTCACGAGACAGTGCAAGGCCTTCTTTCTCATTGTATTCTTCCAGATTCTCGATGTAAACAATCGGCTGGGGGGTGATGTTAACAGTGAAAATGTCCTGGCTCAATCCTTTATACATGCGTTGTAGCATGGGGTCGTATTCAGCATTTTCATCTTTCACAGGGAAATATTCCTCAATGCGTTGTACACCTGTCAAACCCATGTTTTGAGTAATTTCGACAGCATTTGTACTCCAAGGAGTTATCATTTCCCGACGTGGTCCGATGAAGCAACCTTTCAGGTTCTCTTCGCTTTCTACAGTGGCTTCTCCATAAAGCCAACTCAGTTTTTGAATATCTTCAGAAGCCAGTTCATGATTGACTTCTGTTGCTATTACACTTTTAGTGGGTGTTCTGAAAAATAGAATCATAGCACTTTTATAGTTGTTTTGTTAATTGAAAACTAGGTTGTAATATCAAGAGTCTATTAATAAGGTGCAAAGTTACATAAAAGAGCCGGGCTATGAAAGAATTTTGTGTGTAAATATAGGTATTTTCGCAAAAAAATACCATCTTTGCAGCATGAATTGGATAGAACAAGTAACCATACTCGATTTGCTGGTGAAAGGACTTATAGTTGGCGTAGTGGTTTCTGCGCCCTTGGGTCCTGTTGGGGTACTTTGTATTCAGCGCACACTGAACAAAGGACGATGGTATGGATTTGTTACCGGACTGGGGGCAGCCTTGAGTGATATAGGCTATGCTCTGATAACAGGATATGGAATGAGTTTCATGGATGAATTCCTGGCAAAGAACCAAGTGCTTTTACAGATTGTCGGTAGCGTTATGTTATTAATATTCGGTGTTTATACTTTCCGTAGCAATCCTGTCCATTCTATCCGTCCTGTATCTTCTACACCAGGTAGTTATCTGCATAATTTTGTCACGGCATTCTTTGTGACATTCTCTAATCCTTTGATTATTTTCTTATTTATCGGTTTGTTTGCCCGCTTCTCTTTTGTGATGCCCGGTAGTCCGTTGGGACTTCAGTTGGTCGGTTATCTGGCCATTGTGTTAGGGGCACTTTTGTGGTGGTTCGGTATTACGTATTTTGTCAATAAAGTACGTACTCGTTTCAATCTGCGTGGCATTTGGATTTTGAACCGTGTAATCGGTGTTATAGTAATGTTGATGTCTGTGGTCGGCTTCATTTATACTATATTAGGAAAAACGATGTACTGACAGGAAAACATATCTTGCGTGAAGCACGTTGAACCTTATAATTTTCAATTTGTAACTTAAAAAATAAAGAAATGTTTATCTCCAAACAGTTAAAAGAAAATAATATAGCCGAATACCTTATATATATGTGGCAAGTGGAAGATATGATACGTGCCAACGGCTGTGATATAGAGAAGATAAAGAAAAACATTGTGGAAGCTTATCCTCTGACGGAAGAGCAGAAAGTAGAATTGACACAATGGTATATAGACCTGATTGAAATGATGCGTCGTGAAAATGTGATGGAGAAAGATCATTTACAGATAAACAAGAATATTATTACTTGGTTGACTGATTTGCATCTACAGTTGCTTCGTTCTTCCAAGTTCCCTTATTATAGTGCGGCATATTATAAGGCGTTGCCCTATATAGTGGAACTCCGTGCCAAAGGTGCCAATAAGGAGGAACCCGAACTGGAAACCTGTTTTGAGGCACTTTATGGGATATTATTGTTGAAGTTGCAAAAGAAAGAAATCAGTGAAGAAACCAAGAAGGCACAACAGGCTATTTCCGGTTTGCTTGCTATGTTGTCCAACTATTATATAGAGGATAAAAAAGGAGAATTGGAATTCTAGCGCAACTGCTCCTGCTTGTCAGTAGGGTGTTTCCCTTATTAAAGATGTGACAGATTAATTTAAACGAAAATGAAGAATATATTGGTGACCGGTGCTAACGGCCAATTAGGAAACGAAATGCGTGTGCTTTCGCTTGAAAACAAAGAATATAACTACTTTTTTACGGATGTAGCCGAACTGGATATTTGTAATGAAGAAGCTGTAATGGCTTTCGTTAAGGAGAATGCTATCAATGTCATTGTGAATTGTGCTGCTTATACGGCCGTGGACAAGGCGGAAGATAATCAGGAGTTATGTGCCAAACTAAATAGTGAGGCAGTCGGTTATTTAGCAAAGGCAGCAGAGGAGAATCAGGCGGAATTCATTCAAATTTCTACAGATTATGTGTTTGACGGAACCAATCATGTGCCCTATAGAGAAACCGAACCGACTTGCCCTAATTCTGTATATGGCATTACTAAATTGGCCGGTGAAAAGAAGGCTTTGGAATATTGCAGTAGGGCGATGGTTATTCGGACGGCATGGCTATACTCTACATTTGGCAATAATTTTGTGAAAACCATGATTCGTTTAGGTAAGGAAAGGGAGTCATTGGGAGTCATTTTCGACCAAATAGGCACACCGACTTATGCTCGCGACCTGGCGTCTGCTATTTTTGCAGCTATCCGTAAGGGCATCGTTTCCGGCATCTATCATTTCAGTAATGAAGGAGTCTGTTCCTGGTATGATTTTACCAAGTCCATTCACCGTATAGCCGGTATTGGCAATTGCAGGGTAAATCCTTTGCACACAGATGAATACCCGGCAAAAGCTCCCCGGCCTCACTACTCTGTATTGGATAAGACAAAGATAAAACACACGTATGGCATCGAGATACCTCATTGGGAAGAGAGCCTGGAACAGTGTATCAAGGAATTAAATGCATAATGATATATGAACAACGAAATAGAAAGAAGACGAACGTTTGCGATTATCGCACATCCGGATGCCGGTAAAACATCATTAACAGAGAAGTTGTTGCTTTTCGGTGGACAGATTCAAGTGGCCGGAGCCGTAAAGAGCAATAAGATTAAGAAAACTGCAACATCCGACTGGATGGATATTGAAAAACAGCGTGGTATCTCTGTTACCACTTCTGTGATGGAGTTTGATTATCATGATTATAAAATCAATATTCTCGATACTCCGGGACACCAGGATTTTGCCGAAGATACTTATCGTACTCTGACGGCTGTGGATAGTGTAATTATCGTGGTGGACGGTGCGAAAGGTGTGGAAACGCAGACGCGTAAACTGATGGAAGTGTGCCGTATGCGTAATACTCCTGTTATTATATTTGTCAATAAGATGGACCGTGAAGCTAAAGACCCGTTCGATTTGTTGGATGAGTTGGAAGAAGAACTTGCCATTAGTGTTCGTCCTTTGACATGGCCTATTGAAAGCGGTCCTCGTTTTAAAGGCGTATATAATATTTATGAACAAAAACTGAATCTTTTCCAGCCTTCCAAACAAGTTGTTACGGAAAAGGTGGAAGTAGATATTAATACCGAAGAGCTTGACAATCAGATAGGATCCCCTCTGGCAGAGAAACTCCGCAATGAGCTTGAGCTTATCGATGGTGTTTATCCCGAGTTTAAGGTAGAGAGCTATCTAAAAGGAGAGTTGGCTCCGGTGTTCTTTGGTTCGGCATTGAATAACTTTGGTGTGCAGGAGTTGCTTGACTGTTTTGTGGAGATTGCTCCAAGTCCGCGCCCTACCAAAACGGAAGAACGTGAAGTGGAGCCGGATGAATCTAAGTTTTCCGGATTTGTATTCAAAATCACGGCCAATATTGACCCTAATCATCGTTCTTGTATTGCTTTCTGTAAAGTGTGTTCGGGAAAGTTCTCTCGTAATACACCTTATTATCATGTGCGGCATGACAAGACGATGCGCTTTTCTTCGCCGACACAGTTCATGGCACAGCGCAAGACTACTGTCGATGAGGCATGGGCAGGCGATATCATTGGTTTGCCAGACAATGGTACCTTTAAGATTGGCGATACATTGACCGAAGGCGAGAAATTACATTTCCGGGGTATTCCCAGTTTCTCTCCTGAAATGTTCAAATATATCGAGAATGCTGATCCGATGAAACAAAAGCAGTTGGCAAAAGGTATTGATCAATTAATGGACGAAGGTGTGGCTCAGCTGTTTGTCAATCAGTTCAACGGACGTAAGATTATCGGTACGGTAGGGCAGTTGCAGTTTGAAGTAATTCAGTATCGTCTGGAAAATGAATACAATGCAAAATGCCGTTGGGAGCCCATCAGTCTTTATAAAGCATGCTGGATAGAAAGCGATGACGCCGAAGAGTTGGAGGCTTTCAAAAAACGTAAGTATCAGTATATGGCCAAAGATCGTGACGGACGTGATGTCTTTCTTGCCGACAGTAATTATGTTCTTCAGATGGCTCAAATGGATTTTAAGCATATTAAATTCCACTTTTCGAGCGAATTCTAAAAAGAAGAAATATCTTCTATCTTCCATCTTCCATGAGGCAGGCAAACCCCCTTCATGGAAGATTTTTTATTCGGAAGCTCGGTCTATAGAACACTCCAAATATGATGTGCTCCCAAGGGTTCAGTTGTAATTCTTGGGAGTTTAACATTTTCTAATTCCCTTTTACATATACACATTCGGGGCCAGTCATTATTCTTGGGGGGGCTTAAATATCATATCACAAAGGGAAGAGTAAGCCGTTTCATAGGGTCAGCCAAGGCTTTTTGAACGGAAGATTACTACAGACTCCGGCAGTGGACTGTACGGTCCACTGTAGCAGACTGTACGGTCCACTGCAACGGACTATACAGTCCATTGCCGAAGACTGTAGTAATTCGACTGACAGACAGGCATAATCGAAAGGACGAAAACGCTTAGGCTGCCTAATGAAACGACTTAGTGAGTTTAAAACGTATGTAGAGGTTAAATTTCCAAGAACTACAACTGAGCCCTCCCAAGTCTAATGGGGATGTATGAATCTCCTGTCGACCATACTCCCGCTTTGGGGAGTATGGTCGACAAGATGTAAATAACAGTTCAGACGCAGGTGCTCATGTTTTGTTTTTTGCCCGGATATTGAAATTCAGTTATCTGAGCAGATATTTCACAATAACGGGATTGTCGTCTTCTGTGATGCCGTATCGGTTAAGAAACGTTTCGTCCAAACTTTCGGGTGAAATGACACGGAAAATGGATTCCCGATTGTAGCCGTTAGTAAATGGGGCTGCGTCTTTAATGGAGAGAAAGCGATTGCTTACTAAATTGACATGAGGGTATATCCCTTCTTTTTCGGGGTTATACATCGCCATAAAGTCTTTTCTTGATTTTCCGTCATATCGGATGACTGTATAGAACAGGCATATTTTGTCTTTGATATTCTTCAAATCATTCAGTTGGATTTTCAGCACCTGGGGCTTGGGGTTTGTCAATGCGCTTGCGCCGACGTCTTCCCAAGGGATACATCTGTCTCCCAACACAAGTAAATGGTTTGGTACCAGTTGGTTGTCTTTTAATAGGAAAACCATGTCATTGTAATAATGATACATAAACAGACCTGCGTCGGTTTCCGTAAAATAGGTAGAACCTAAAAATGCTTCTCCTATCTCCATCTCTCTGTCATGCTTGGACAACACTTGGCTAGTCCCGCTTTTTATGTCATATTTCAATAAATCCGGAGTGACAGCGTTATTGCTTGATACATAATACACGGCTTGTTCTGTAGGAGACAGGTGGAAATTGGTAAAACTATAGTCTTCCGGGAGGGGAAAGTCGCGGAGAAAATTGCCG
Source organism: uncultured Phocaeicola sp. (assembly GCF_948499155.1). Taxonomy (NCBI): domain Bacteria; kingdom Pseudomonadati; phylum Bacteroidota; class Bacteroidia; order Bacteroidales; family Bacteroidaceae; genus Phocaeicola; species uncultured Phocaeicola sp. The sequence goes on from NZ_CAOOSE010000008.1 coordinate 65,944, forward strand.
TCAAAATCGAATATTTTCATTTTGCGTCCCATATAGTCCATGATATACAGTTCTTGCCGGTCGTTGTCCAGCTCCATCTGCTTTATGTCAATAAACTCTTTCGGCCCTTGGCCGTAACTGCTTATTTTACTGATAAACTTGCCTTTCTTGTCAAATTTCAGCAGGGATTCCTTTTTAGGCGAAAAAATGAAATAATAGTCTTTGGATTCTTGGACGATTCCTACTCCATCAATCAGGCAATCATCCGTTGTTTCTAAAGGAATTACTTCCATATCCGTCACAAGCGAGTCTAACGGATATTCAGCGTCGGGCTTAATGGCAGATATATCTTCCAGACTAAACGAAGGGTAGTCTTTGGGCTGGCCGGTGGTACATGCGGTGAAACATATACCGAGCAGAAAAGCGGATAAGATGTATGTTTTCATTTATTTATACTTTTGATGGGTGTTATTATCTTGGTTTGTCCATGCAAAGATACTGGAATGTTTTTGATTCACAAATTAATCCGTCAGAAAAAGAAGAAAATATAAATGGCTGATAATCATTTGATAATAAATAGCGATTTATTCTTTATGCGACAAATGAGCCTTTAAAATTTAATGATGGAGAGGGAAAATGGCACTCGGCTCTGTTAAGAACATCATGCCTGATGCCTAATAGGGGAGTTACCCCTAAACGATGCCCATTGTTTGGGAAAGTTGTTACCATTGTTTTCATAAACTGTTACTACTGTTTGGGGAAAACCTCTTCTGGCTTTTTGTGCCTTGAAAGTTCACTTTAGTTAAAGTTTATTTCATCTGCCGCCAATCTTTGGCGGGTCGTCTTTATTTTTATATCTTGGATATATATTACTTTTTAAATTGTAATCAAGGATACAATTCACATGGTTATGAAGATAAAATATTTGCTTTTGTTTTCTTTATTGATGCTGGAGTATTCATTAGCTGCCGTTCCCAATGACCGGCAGAGAAGTTTTCTTTCTCCATCTGTGGCAGATTGTCCGTGGGCTGTTTGGAGTTGGGATAATAAAGATATCACTTTTCAGTCGGTGAGAGATAAGTTGGACACGATGCGCAAAGTTGGTTTTGGCGGGTGTTGTATTTTGGCTGTCGACGCTTATCGGGAACCGGGATATTGGCGTGTGCTTAATTTTGCAATGAAGGAGGCCGACCGGCTTGGGTTGGACTTGGGAATGCAGATGAGTGACCATGGTTTGCTGCCGGATGATATACGGATTACTCCTTCGGAAGCTATGCAGAGGTTGGTGTGGAGTGATACAATTGTAGACGGAGGAACTTTGCGCAATCTTTCCTTGCCTCAACCCGATACTTATAAAGGATATTATGAAGATATATCAGCTTATGCATTTCCTGCGGGCTCCGATAATGTCGGCCTCTTATCAGCTTCCGGGGAGGCCATTTCACAAAAAGAAAACTTTGTAGGGCTGGAGCAATCCATACAGTTGCCTGTGTATCAGGGACGTATTACCGCCCGGTTGCCTGAAGGGAAATGGCGTATATTGCGCATGGGGCATACAGCTGTTGCTCCTGCTGATAGTGTTGCCGGACAAGTGCAAGGACTGAAATGTGATAAGCTGAGTGCCGAAACGGTATACAAACTATGGACGGATTGGTTTGCTCACGTATATAGAAAGGCAGATACTGAACTGGCTCGGCGTATATTGAAGTATGTTTATATGAATCATTGGACTGCGGAGAATCAAAACTGGACAAAGAATTTTCCTGCTGAGTTTGAAAAACGGCGTGGCTATGATTTGATTCCCTATCTTCCTGTATTGGCAGGAGTTCCGATGGAAAGTACCGGTCGGGTGGAAAGCATCGTTCGGGATGTGCAATTGACTGTCAATGAATTATTGACTGATGTATTCAGTACGGTTTCCGCTGATTGTTTTCGTCAGTACGATTGTCGGATAATAGGAGAGGGTGTACCTCGTAACAATGGGCTGGTTAAGATTGACGGAACTTGGAAAGAAAGTCCGGCTATGTTGAAACCTTTACTTGACCGCAACTTTGTTGCCGGTGATGATAGGCTTTTCTTTTGTATAGATAATGGTGTGTGTGAAGTAGCTGCGGAAACTTCGTTAAACGCTGAAGCAGAAGGACAGAGTCTTTCTGATACAATTGCAAATGAGAGAATAAATGACGCTTGGATGGACAGTCTCCGTATTGTGTCCAATTATAATCGGAATTGGTGGGAAGAAAGCAAACCATTCCTTGCTTATGCTTCCCGGTGTCGAAGTTTGTTGCAGTATGGACGTCAGGTGAATGGTTCTCTATTATTTATTGACGACACTATTTCCTCTGATATACTTTGGACACATCGTAAGGATGAAGAAACGGACGTTTATTTTTTGGCTAGTCAGGCAGACAGTATGCGTGCGGTTACGGTGTCTTTTCCCATTAGTCACCGTATGCCTGAATTATGGAATGCGGTTACAGGAACGATATTTCGTTCTGCTAATTGGAAAGAGGTGGAAGGTCATACGGAAGTGACTTTGTCTTTACCTGCTTATGGTTCCGTCTTTGTGGTGTTTCCGAAAGAAGATTCCGGGGTTGAGGCTGTGGAGCCAACTTTGACAATGTCGATTGCACTGAAAATAAACGAATGGACGGTCAATCTCTCAGAAATATATAAACGTATTACTCGTCCTGTTCTTTTTGACAGGAATCGGGAGGAGAATTAACAGATAAAGAATTATTTTGGCCGTTCTTTCTATAAAGGACTTTTCATGTGGAGGACTCCTCGGGAAGGACGTATCATGGTCAGATTGGGAAAAGTGAATGATATGGCAACTGTCCGTATCAATAGCATCAATTGTGGTACGGTGTGGACTGCTCCTTATGAAGTGGATATCACTGATGCACTTCGTAATGGAAGCAATGTGATAGAAGTGGAAGTACTTCCTTCGGACTGGGAGGGCCCGATAGAATTTGTACGGGAAGAATAAAAACTACGGCTTTTAGTTTACTTTAACTATGAGTATTAGTTTAGTAACTAAAATTTTTAGTTTATTTGTGGTAAACAAAAGAAGCTTATGAAAACGTTGACTGCAAAAGAAGAGGAAATCATGGGGTATTTCTGGGAGAAAGGCCCTTTGTTTGTAAAGCAATTGCTTGAGTTTTATGATGAACCGCGTCCTCATTTCAATACACTTTCTACGATAGTACGCGGATTGGAGGAAAAAGGTTTTCTGCATCATGAAGTGTTTGGAAATACTTATCAATATTATGCAGTGGTGAGTCGGGATGATTTTAAAAAGAAAACATTGAAAGGAGTAATCAGTAAGTACTTTAACAATTCATATCTGGGAGCCGTATCGTCACTTGTAAAGGAAGAAGACATTTCGGTGGAGGAATTGAAACTGTTGATTCGTGAGGTTGAGAATGTCAATAAATAAATCAACGGACAGTAACTATGGGAGCATTTTTCGTTTATATACTTAAATCATCAGTCTGCCTGGCGGTATTTTATTTATTTTATCGCCTGTTGCTTAGCAAGGAAACGTTCCATCGTTTCAACAGATTTGCATTGCTTGGCATCTTGCTTTTGTCCTGCATGGTGCCGTTCATGAAGATGACAGTGAAGGAGCCGACTGAGATGCATCAACAATTTCTTACCTTGGAAGAATTCTTGTCGACGGTAAGTCCGGTAGAAGAAGTTGGAAATGCAATGTTGGTGCCTGATTTTACATGGAGGGAAATGCTTTTATTGGTTTATTTGTCGGGCATGGTTTTCTTTTTTATCCGTACTCTTTGGGCATTGTTCCGTATGTTGCATTTGATTAGGGACAGCCGGATAGTCAGTCGGGAAAATGGGATTACTATCATTGCCCATCAAAAGAACATAGCTCCTTTTAGTTGGATGAAGTTTGTGGTGCTTTCCGAGACGGATTTATTGGAAAATGGTGCGGAGATTTTAACTCATGAAGTGGCTCATATCCGCAAACATCATTCCGTTGATTTATTGGTGGCGGATATATGTATCTTTTTCCAATGGTTTAATCCGGCTTCTTGGCTATTGAAACAGGAATTACAGAATATTCATGAATATGAAGCAGACGCATGCGTAATCAATCAAGGTATTGATGCGAAAAGATACCAGTTATTATTAATTAAAAAAGCCGTTGGCACAAGGCTCTACTCTATGGCCAACAGCTTTAATCACAGTTCACTTAAAAAACGTATTACTATGATGTTAAAAGAAAAATCAAGTCCATGGGCACGTTTGAAGTATCTTTATGTACTTCCGTTGGCAGCTATTGCAATAACTGCTTTTGCCCGCCCCGAAGTCTCAACAGAATTAGATGAGATTTCTGCCGTCAAAGTTAATGATTTGACTGCAATTGTGAAAGCCGAAGAGGTTAAAAGTGCAGAAATTCTGTCGGAAGACGGAATAAAAGTGAAAGGACGTGTGCTTGAAGGAGTTCATAACCGTGGGATAGCAGGTGCTAATGTGTATATCAAAGGTTCTGCTACCAGCGTTGTTACCGATGGAGACGGTCGTTTTGCCATGACAGTGAAAGCGGGTGATATCTTGCAGGTTTCTTATACCGGCTATAAAACGGTGGAGGTTAAAGTTGCTGCAGATGCCACAGAACAGAATCTTGTATTTGTAATGTCTGAAGGACAATCGTCTACGGGAAAGCAAGTGCTTCAGATTGCAGAAGAGATGCCTTCATTTCCCGGTGGCATAGACGAGTGTATGCGTTACATAGTCCGGCACGTGAAGTATCCGGCAATATCCATAGAGCATGGTGTTCAGGGGATAGTATCTGTGCGGTTCATTATTGAGAAAGACGGAAGTATTTCTAATCCGAAGATTGCCAAAGGGGTAGACGAGTATTTGGATAAAGAAGCTATAAGAGTCATCATGAGCATGCCTAAATGGAAACCGGGTAAACAAGGAGGTGTTCCTGTACGTACCCAGTTCACACTGCCCGTTAAGTTTAGGCTGGTCGTTGATGAAGCTAAGAAGGACAGTACGCCTTTGCAGAATGGGAAAAAGTAAGAATGATATGGGGTGAATAACTATAAAATTAAAGTATAATGCTATGAAAACATTTGTAACACTCATGCTATGTCTATTGCCGGTGACAGTTTTTGCTCAGGCACACGATGAAATTAGTTTGGCTATGGAAGAGTTTGATTATGATAAGGTAATCCATCTGATAGCCCCCGACACAAAGGATTCATTATTGTTATCGACTAGGATACAGGCGTTGAAGGCCATGAATCGTTATCCGGAAGCCATTGTCGGTTTGACTTCTCTTATTGTGAAGGATAGCGCGGATACAAAAGTATTAATAGACCTGGCTGAGTGTTACAAATTAATGGGTAGTCCGCGTCAGGCGGCTAATTATTATCAGAAGGCGGTGAGTTTGCGCCCGGAGAATAAGTTCTTCCGTTTGCAATATATACGTTCCTTATTGAATGCGGAGGATTTTAAAGAGGCGCGTGAGGCTTGTCATGGCTGGCTGGAACAAGATACGGTTTCTGCCACCGGATATAAGTACTTGGGGCAGGCTTATGAGGGAATGCAGGATATATCCAATGCTTTTTTCAGTTATAATATTGCCTATCGTCGAGATTCTCTGGATGCCCAGACCGTTGCTCGCATAGCCAATATATTTAATAATAACCAGCAATTTGCAGATGCCGTTGACGTGACGGAGCGTTATCGGCTGACCGATACGACAAGTGTGGATGTTAACCGCCAGAACGCCAAAGCTTATTGTATGTTGAAAGATTATAAGACGGCTATCGAGCGTTATGAAAGTTTGAAGCGAATGGGCGACCGCAGCTTTCTTACCTCTTATTATTTAGGTATATCTTATTATGGGGACAATTGGTTTTATGGTTCATACGATAATTTGAAGGAAGCGTATGCGAAAAACCCTACTGATATTAATGTATTATATTATTATGCAAAATCCTGTTCGCGCACTTCATGGAAGAAAGAAGGTGTTGAGTTTATGGAAAAGGCTGTAGAGATAGCTTCTCCCAATGACAGCATACTCGAACGTCTCTATAAAGGTTTGGCAGAATGTTATGGTTATGCCGGTGAGATTTATAAGAAGATAGAAGCCATGAATCATTTGTATAAATTGAATAAAGACTATAAGCTGTTCTATAGCATAGCCAGAGCTTATGATTTGAACAAAGATTATGAGAACGCTGTGCATTTTTATGAAAAGTTTATGTCTTTGACTCCTAAGAATCAACGTTTCCCTTATGATGAAGAAGGAAAACTCATTGAATCTGCTACCACTACGTATCAAGTGGCCGAGAAAAGAGTGCAGAAGATAAAGGAAGAAGATTTCTTTAAGAATGGAGCGCCTGATGATTTCTTTTTTGCTCCCAAGAAAATAGATATAAAGAAAGATACGATTGTCGCTAAGTAATAAAAGACTTTATGATGAGACACAACCGGATAGCAAAGTTATTGTTGATACTGATTATTCCTTCCTTGTTGGGATTAATCTTTACTTATATCTTTCGTGGATATACCACCAATTGGATGCAGATACTCTGTTACTCTTTTGCTCCGTTGGTATCTTTTATTGTTGTCGCTGTTCGTTTCAGGGGAAACCGGATGGGGCTATTGCTTTTGTGGACGGTTGTGGCTTCTGTCGCATTCAATGTGCCTTTGCAAAACTGGCTGTTCCATTCTGCCGATGATATAGTCCGTTATGTTTCAATAACAGATTTATATAAGGAAAAGAATAAGCCTCTATATTTTACTTTCGATCGTTTGGAAGTGGATTATAAGAGGAGAAGCACTGTCAGCATTTGGCGTGAACATACCAGACGTATATCACGGCATTCCTATCGGACAGAGAAGAAGCAGTATTGGTATTCGGTATCACCGGCTTTTGAGGATTCATTGCCTACACATAAATATACAGAAAGAGAAGTAAAGGCATGGGTTGCTTCTGTAAAGCATGATAAGCAGGATTCTTTGGTATGCTATGAATGGTGCACTTTCGATGTGGAGGATTATAAAAAGGCAATTGATAAATCGCGTTGTAAAGTGCAGCATTCGGATGCGCCTGTCATTAAACCGCTTTACAAGCAATTTATAACGAAGAGCGAGTGGCGGAATATTTTTTTTAATGTAGGTTTGCTCGTACTCTCCATCCAGGTGTTGATTGGAGTAATTATGAATTATAGGACCGGAAAGTCCTGACAGCTTCGTTTTTCACATGCCATTCAACTTGGTAATGATTTCCTTTCACACGTAACGAGTACTGAAATCTCCTGTTCATGGGGATTCTATGTGAAAGCTGCTTTCTTTGCAATGGGGGGATTTAAGTCGAGCTATAATATAAAGTATCCTTAAATCGGGCTGTTGTATGCCGGATTTAAGGATACTGTTGTCTTAGTATATACCTACTGTTTTATTCTGATAGTGAGATTATGCAATTCCGTATCGGTATGTTGGGTTGGCAGATTATTTTGTTTAACCTGTAACTTGATAGCAGATTGCTTTTTGTCTTTATCGGGCACAGTATATATATAGCGTTGTTTGTAAACGACTTGCTCTTCCGAAGGACGGAGCAGGTATCCTGTTTCCTTTTCAAATCTGTTGTATAAGCGTAAGACAATTTGATTCACCCCTTTTTGTAGATGCAATAATACCTTTTCTTCACGGAATTTGCAACGGTACGGGTTTAAATGCTTCATAACAGAACGGCCGTTTAGATAAACCTCGATGCCGTTTCCGGCGCCTACATCCACTAATACATCTTGTGCAACCGGCGATTCGACTTCTTGCAATACAAAATAAGTCTCAAGGATATTGGCAGGGAACATCATCTTTTCTTCGCTCATTTCTTTCCACTGTCCGTTCCTTATAGGAGCTTTATCGAGACTGACATGGATATTGGAAGGGGCATCGAACAGACTGCTGCCCGGTCCGCAGAGATAGCGCTTTCCCCATTTGGTTTTAGGGTTTACTTTCAGAGGGCTGGCCTTTGCTCCGTTTAGTATTACTCTTTGTTCATTTCCGGTCGGGTTTGTAATGACAAGTTCTTTGCCGACTTCCTGCGGTGTATAAGTCAACTCCAGTTGGGTATTGCGATTGGGGATTTCCCATTCATAGCTTACAGTGCTGCGATAGTTGCTGTAATAATCGAAACAAGAGTAACTGTAATTAGGTACATATTCATGTGTGCTGGCAATAGGTGCTGTCACGTCCATGTCTAAAGAAAGAACTTCTATATCAGTATTGTTATACGCCGTTTGGGGCACAGTGATATGCAGATTCCCTTTCTTTTGGCTGATATGGGTGAAGTTGCCTTTTGCCTCTTTCAGCTTGAAGCCCGGAGTATTCAGGATAATTTCGCCGTGTAGAGGATATTTTCCTGACAAAATCAGATAGAGTTTATTTTCTTTTCGAGTGATAGCTCCCCATTCATACTGTTCACGGAATGGAGAAGCATCTGTGCCATAAATGGCTTCTCCGTGTTTTTCCAGCCAAGCACCGATTCTCTCCAACACTTCTTTTTCGAAAGGAACAACGGAGCCGTCGCCTTTAGGTCCGATATTGAGCAGGAAGTTACCTCCGTGCGAAACGACATTGATAAGGCTGCGTAATTTCTCCATTGCTTTAGTATGCACATCTCCTCTTTCCTGCCATGAACGGTAGCTCCATGTTTCATTGAACATGGAAGCAGCCGACTGCCATGCAGTCTGTAGAGCTCCTTCGGGATAGGCATTGTCAGCCATGACTGCAAAGTCATAACGGTCATTTCCAAGACGTCCGCTTACCATACAGTCTGGTTGCAGTTTGTGAACCAGTTCATAAAGTTCCTGACTTTGTTGGGGGGTATTGGAACCCATATCAAACCAAAGTTCGGAGATAGGTCCATAATTGGTGAGCAGTTCCGTAACCTGTTGTTTCGTAAACTCATGGTGTTGCGGGGTAATAAAGTCACAGTTATGGCTGGAAATGGGATAGGCTTGTGGAAAATGCCAATCAATCAAAGAGAAATACATGCCGAAATTGATGCCTCCGCGTTTGCAGGCTTCTGCCAGTTCTTTTACGAAATCGCGTTTGCCGGGAGTGGCATCGTAAGAGTTATAGTCGGTAGTTGCCGTCTTAAACATACAGAAGCCGTCATGATGTTTGGTTGTGAAGACGATGGAACGCATTCCGGCTTTTTTAGCCAAGGCAACGATGGAGTCAGCATGAAAAAGGGTAGGGTTGAAACGGAGTGCCGTATCTCCATACCAGTCACTGAAGATGCCGGCAAAAGACTGTATCTGTTCACTGTATCCGCGAGTGACAGGCTTGCCTTCCCATACACCGCCCAGTTCGGAATAAAGTCCGAAATGGATAAACATGGAGTATTTATTCTGATGCCAGCATTTTTGCGATTCTTTTCCCGATGCCGGGATGAGCATCATGCACATTAATAATAAGGTAAGCAGTTTTTTCATGATAGTTGTTTTTTAATATGTTCCATTATCTCTTCTTGTTGGTCGGGATGAAACCAGGTGATATCCGTATCCCGTTTAAACCAGGTCATTTGTTTGCGGGAATAGATGCGTGAGTTTTGCTTTATTTTCTCAATGGCAAAGTCGAGCGTCCATTCACCATCCAGATATTTGAATATTTCTTTGTATCCCACTGTATTCAGCGAGTTCAACTCTTTGTAGGGATAGACACTGCGTGCTTCTTCCAGTAATCCCTCTTGCATCATAATATCTACACGATGGTTTATGCGGCTGTATAGCTCTTCACGGTCGCGTGTCAGTCCTATTTTCACAATGTGGAAAGGGCGTTCTTTGCAGTTGCGGGTGCGGAATGAAGTGTAAGTCTTGCCGGTCATGTAGCAGATTTCCAGTGCATGGATTACCCGTTTGGGATTCTTTAAATCTACTATTTTGTAATATTCAGGGTCAAGCAACTTCAGTTCGGCACAGAGCTTGTCCAATCCGTCTTCTTCATAGCGTCGGAGCATCAACTCTCTGGTTTCCTTGTCAACGGTGGGAATATCGTCGATACCTTTGCAAATGGCATCCACATACATCATGGAACCTCCGGTGAGTACAACAGTATCGTGTGTTTGGAATAAGTGTTCCAACTGGTTCAATACATCAGCCTCATATTGTGCGGCACTGTAATAATCAGTCAGTCCCAGAGTGCCGACAAATAAATGAGGCACGCGTGACAATTGCTCGGGAGTAGGGGCGGCAGTGCCTATTTTCAAATCTTTATAGAGTTGGCGGGAATCTGCCGAAATAATAGAGGTTTGGAAATGTTCGGCAATGGAAAGACTTAGTTCTGTCTTTCCTACACCGGTAGGGCCAATGAGGACGATAAGGGTGTGAGACATCAGGCTTAAAAATAAAAGGGGCAACTGCATCAGTCGCCCCTACAATTCAGATTAATAGTTATCTTGCTCGTAAGGGTCGGCAGCAGCACTGCCGCTTCCCATATCAAATCCTTCGGGGTCGAAGTCTTCCATGTCAAAATCCTGGTCGCCATAAAAGTTCTCGTCCAGGTCAAGGTTCCCGCCATTGTTTGCCATCATTTCGTCAAAATCAAGAGTCTGTTTAGGAGCATCTCCCGCTTTGCGTGAGCAAACGGCTTTGTCAAGGTCTTTACCGGTTATGATTTCAGACAACTCAATAAAGAATACGCGTTCAGCCAAGGGATCGAATACATAAAGCAATTTCTGCTTTTCGTCTTCCAACAGGTCGCTTAACTTGGTTTCCTTCATGATGTAACTGTCTTCATCCGAGCTGGTACCCATATCTTCCAGTGTGATTTCCTGTTCTTTTTCCCAGTCGTCATCACAGATGAAGAATGAGGTTAATTGGTCATTCTTATATCCTGCCGCTTTCAGGATGGCTTCGTGGAAGTCATGGAAAGTAGCTTCGGAATCTATCTTTATTTCTCTTATAAAATCATCGACTTCATCAGAGATGAGTGTAAATCTATATACCATATACTATATAACTTGTTTTTCGTGCAGTAAAGTTATAAAAAACTTTGTTATCTGATGATACCTCTTTGAGAATTTTCTATGAAAGAAATAATATATTCTATTTCCGGGCTCATAGGAACTTCTTTTCGCACTTCTGCCAATGCGTCTGTCACGTTCATACCACTTTGATAGATAATGCGATAGGCATTGTGTATGTTCTCAATCAGTTCATTTGAGAATCCGCGGCGGCGTAGCCCTACAATATTAATTCCTGCATAAGCAATCGGTTCGCGTCCGGCAATGATATAAGGAGGAATGTCTTTGCTGAATCGCGATCCTCCCTGAATCATTACATATCCGCCCACACGACAGAACTGGTGCATCAACACGGCAGCGCTGATAATGGCGTTGTCGTCAATGATAATCTCACCTGCCATCTTAGTGGAATTTCCGATGATACAACCGTTTCCCACCCATGCATCGTGTGCCACATGTACACCTTCCATCAGCAGGTTATTGCTGCCCACCACTGTTCTGCCTTTGGCTGCGGTGCCACGGTTGATGGTTACGTTCTCGCGGATAGTGTTGTTGTCACCAATCTCTGCAGTCGTATCTTCACCGCGGAATTTCAAATCTTGGGGTATAGCGCCTATGACTGCTCCCGGAAAGATGGTGTTTCCATTGCCGATGCGTGAACCATACAAGATAGTGGCATTGGGCATGATGGTGTTGTTGTCACCGATTTCCACATTCTTATCGATAAATACGAAGGGACCGATTTCTACGTTTTCACCAATCTTTGCTTCGGGATGTATATATGCTAGTGGACTGATCATTTCTTATCTTATTTGTTTTTTACTATTTGTGCCATGAATTCTGCTTCGCACACTACTTTCTCACCTACGAATACATATCCTTTCATTGTAGAAACGCCGCGGCGGATAGGTGCCAACAGTTCTACACGGAATATCAGGGTATCTCCCGGCACTACTTTCTGACGGAACTTCACACCGTCTATTTTCAGGAAGTAGGTGGAGTATCTTTCCGGTTCGTCTACCGAGTTCAGTACAAGCAGTCCGCCACATTGTGCCATTGCTTCAATCTGAAGTACACCCGGCATAACGGGTTCTTGAGGGAAATGTCCTTGGAAGAACGGTTCGTTGGCAGTGACGTTTTTCACACCTACAATATAGTTGGCACCAATGGCAATCACTTTGTCTACCAGTTGGAACGGATAGCGGTGTGGAAGTAATTCGCGGATGCGGTTGACATCCATGATAGGGGCTTCGTTACAATTATAGCCGGGAGCCTGAATTTCGTGCAATTTAATTTCTTTGCGTATTTGGCGTGCAAACTTATTATTGATGGTGTGTCCCGGACGTGTTGCGATGATGCGTCCCTTGATGGGTTTGCCTATGAGGGCAAGGTCGCCAATGATATCCAGCAATTTATGACGTGCCGGTTCGTTGTCCCATACCAAAGGAATGTGGTTGATATAACCTAATTGAGTGGCATCCATGTGGGGAATACCCATTACGTCAGCCAGTTTGTCATAATTGTCCTGGCTCATTTCTTTTTCGTAGATGACAATGGCATTGTCCAAATCGCCACCTTTAATCAGGCCTGCTCCCAATAGTGGTTCAATCTCGCGCACAAAAACGAATGTACGTGCAGAAGCGACTTCTGTGGGGAATTTGGACATATCCTCCAAAGTGGCAAACTGATTGGACAGGATTTTGGAATCATAAGAAATCAGGGCGTTGACACTGAAGTTTTCATCCGGTAAAACAATGATGGAAGAACCGGAAGTCTCGTCTCTGAATTCTATTTTCGATTTAATGATATAATAATCCTTAACGGCGTTTTGCTCTTCGATGCCCACACGTTGGATGCACTTCACATATTGTTTGGCGCTACCGTCCAATATCGGGAACTCAGGTCCGTTCACCTGGATGAGGCAGTTGTCAATGCCTGCCGCATAAAGTGCCGCCAATGCATGTTCGACAGTACTTACTTTTATGCCGTTCTTTATCAGTACAGTTCCGCGGGTGGTATCACCTACATTTTCTGCCACTGCATCAATTATTGGTTGTCCTTCAAGGTCAATACGTTGAATTTTATACCCGTGGTTGTCCGGTGCAGGATTAAATGTCACCGTCAAGTTTACTCCGGTATGCAGGCCTTTTCCGTTTAGTGAGAAACTGCCTCTTAATGTCTTCTGTTTCAACATGGGGTTATTTATTTAGTTGTTTTTTTAATTCTTCTATTTCTTTCTGCATGCTGTTCTGTGCTGCATACATTTCGGGAAGCTTCTTATAGACGGCCGATGACTTCATAAAGTTCTTGGCATCGATGGCCGGAGTACCCATTACCTTTTCATTGGATTTGATATTACCGGGAACGCCTGCCTGTGCACCGATTCCTACTTTATCACCCACTTTGATATGGCCGGCCAAACCTACTTGTCCGCCGAACATACACCATTCGCCCACTTTGGTAGAGCCGGCGATTCCCACTTGCGAAGCCATCACTGTGTGACTTCCTACTTCTACATTGTGGGCTATTTGGATAAGGTTATCAAGCTTCACGCCTTTGTGTATCACTGTTGCTCCCATTGTAGCACGGTCTACACACGTATTGGCACCGATTTCCACATCATCTTCTATAATTGCTATTCCGATTTGAGGAATCTTTTCATATCCTTCGGATGAAGGGGCAAAGCCGAAACCGTCAGCACCAATCACACAACCGGCGTGCAATGTACAGTTATTGCCGACACGACAGTCATGGTATACAGTTGCATGAGGATATAATGTACAGTTACTGCCCACTTTCGCATGGCTGCCTACAGTAGCATGCGGGTGGAGTGAAGTATTGTCACCAATCTCAGCACCATCGGCTACACAAGCGAATGGGGCGATATATACATCTTTTCCTATTTTGGCGGTAGGGGCAATGTATGCCAGCGGGTCAATGCCGGTTTTTTTAGGTTTGCTCATTTCATAAAGTGTCAGCAGCTTTGCCAGACTCTCGTATGCATTGTCCACTTTGATAAGGGTTGCTTTAACTTCCTGCTCGGGGACGAAGTCTTTGTTAACCAACACAATGGTAGACTGCGTATCATAAATGTAATGAGTATACTTCGGATTTGAAAGAAATGAAAGTGCACCCGGCATTCCTTCTTCTATTTTAGCAAAAGTATGCACAGTTGCGTTTTCGTCACCAACAATAATTCCCTGGATGTATTCCGCAATTTGTTTAGCTGAGAACTCCATAATACTGTTTTAATTCTTTATGTTCTAAATGTTTCTGTTTTATTACTTGCGCGTTACATATCTGTGTAACTGCACTATTAATTATGCAAATTACGCATTTTTTTTTGATATATCCGTACAATTCACTAATTATTTAATGCCCGCCTTCTTCCGGACGCAGGTAACATGCATAATATTTCTTGACTTTCCGAGAGAGTAGAGAGATATTCAGCATATCCGAAGCTTCGGCAATGTCCTTGGTGCTTCCATCGTTGTAGATGATTTCAATGCTGTCATCTTCCTTTTTGTACATGTCATTCTCTATACTGGATATTGATAGAAAATAATTTGCTTCTTTCTTGTTGATACCTAGTTGGTTACATATCATTGAAAGCAGTTCTTCCTTTCTCTCTTTCGAGATGGGGGAAGAGGTGACTTCTACTTTAAAGAGACGGCGGTTGATGAGTCCGCGGCTCAAAGTAGAGAGTATGATATCGCTGTGGCTGCTCCATACTTTCAGTGCAGTCCATATATCATTGTCATCCAATTGAATAAAATATTCTAGACAATTAGAATCATTATAAAATTCTTCTTTGCCAATGGAATGGTATAAAAAGAACTTCAATGCCGGAGAAGCAAAGAGATTAATGCCTTTTGAAGCTAATTCTTTGGCGCGGAGCAAGGTGCTGATGAGCATCTTTTCACTGGCTACAGATGTTTTATGCAGGTAGACTTGCCAATACATCAGGCGGCGGGATGTCAGAAAGTTCTCTATGGAGTAGATTCCTTTCGATTCGACCACCAGATGATCGTCTTTTACGTCCAGCATCTTGATGATACGTGCCGAACCGATATTGCCTTCCGTTACGCCGGTGTAAAAACTGTCACGGCGCAGATAGTCCAACCGGTCCATATCCAGTTGTCCGCTGACTAATTGGTGAAGAAACTTTTTGGGATACTCATCTTTAAAGATTTGGATAGCAAGATTGAGCTGCCCTTTCAGGTCTTTGTTGATGCGCTCCATCAGCATCAGTGAAATTTCTTCATGAGAGACGCCTGTGACCAATGTGTTCTCCAGAACATGCGAGAAAGGCCCGTGTCCGATATCATGAAGCAAAATAGCTGCCTGAACAGCTTCCGCTTCACTGTCAAAAATGAAATTACCTTTGGCTGTCAGGTGATTGATGGCTTCACTCATCAAATAAAAGGCTCCCAGCGAGTGCTGAAACCGGGTATGTTGCGCTCCCGGATACACAGCAGAAGATAAGCCCAGTTGCTTGATGCGTGTGAGGCGTTGCAGCAACGGGTGGCATACAATATTATATAACAACCCCTTCGGGATATTGATAAACCCGAAGACGGGGTCGTTTATGATTTTTCTTTCACTCATTAAAGAATGGCTTTCAACTGTTCTTCCATTTGTGCCTGAACTTTCTTGGCTTCTTGTCCGGCTACGTTTGCGAAGTTTTCAGTTTTATCGGCATAGATAATGGCGCGGCTGGAGTTGACAATCAGTCCGCAAGTATGGTTCATGCCATATTTGCAAACTTCCTCCAATGAACCGCCTTGTGCACCTATGCCCGGTACCAGCAGGAAGTGGTTGGGAACAATCTTACGAATATCTTCGAATGCACGTCCTTGGGTTGCACCTACTACATACATCATGTTTTCATCGTTTGCCCAATTCTGTGAGGTGCGCAAAACCTTTTCAAACAGACGCTCGCCGTCGGCATCAGCCGTCAGTTGGAAGTCGTGCGAACCTTTATTGCTGGTCAAGGCCAGTAAAATAACCCATTTGCCTTCGTAAGTGAGGAACGGAGTAACGCTGTCCTCACCCATATATGGAGCTACAGTGACAGAATCGATGTTCAATTCTTCAAAGAAAGTGCGGGCATACATGGCCGAGGTATTGCCAATGTCGCCACGTTTGGCATCGGCAATGATGAATTGGTCAGGATAGTTTTCCTTGATGTAGTTCACTGTTTTTTCAAAAGCAATCCATCCCTTCACGCCCATGCTCTCATAGAAAGCCAGGTTGGGCTTGTATGCAATACAATAAGGAGCTGTTGCATCGATAATAGCCTTGTTGAAAGCAAAGATAGGGTCTTCTTCCTTCAACAGATGTTCGGGGATTTTCTTTATGTCTGTATCCAATCCTACACAGAGGAATGATTTCTTCTTTTTGATGTTCTCAAATAATTGTTGTTTGTTCATAGTTATGCTATTTAGCTTGATATTATTATAATTCACTCTCTTTCAATCGCTCTGCATTTTCAGCCACTATCAGATGGTCGATGCAGTCCTGAATGTCGCCGTCCATGAAAGCAGCCAGATTGTAGATGGTGTAATTGATACGGTGGTCGGTGATGCGTCCCTGCGGATAGTTGTAGGTACGGATCTTTGCCGAACGGTCTCCGGTGGATACCATCGTCTTACGCTTGCTGGCAATATCATCGATATACTTTTGGTGTTCCTTGTCATATATAAAGGTACGCAGGCGCGAAAGGGCGCGTTCTTTATTTTTCGGCTGGTCGCGGGTCTCGGTACATTCGATAAGGATTTCCTCCACTACGCCCGTGTTCGGGTTCTTCCAATTGTAGCGAAGACGTACTCCCGATTCCACCTTGTTGACGTTCTGTCCGCCGGCACCACCGCTTCGGAAGGTATCCCATTTGATTTCACCTTCGTTGATTTCCACATCAAACGGTTCGGCTTCCGGCAATACGGCAACAGAAGCGGCCGATGTATGCACACGCCCTTGGGTTTCGGTAGCCGGAACGCGTTGCACACGGTGAACTCCTGATTCGTATTTCAACGTACCATATACTTTATCACCGGTCACATAACAGATAATTTCCTTGAATCCTCCGGCAGCACCTTCGTTGGCACTGGAAACTTCCAGTTTCCAGCCTTTCGTTTCGCAATATTTGGAATACATACGAAACAGGTCACCGGCAAAGATGGCGGCTTCATCGCCTCCGGTACCGCCACGTATTTCGAGGATGGCATTACGGTCGTCCTGCGGGTCGGCGGGGACGAGCAGCAGCTTTATTTCTTCTTCCAATTCGGGAATACGCGCTTCGCAGGCATTTGCCTCTTCGCGTGCCATTTCCTTCATTTCGGGGTCAGATTCGGTTGTCATTATCTGCTTTGCCTCTTCCAGTCCGTTCAGGCATTGTATATATTCTTTGCGGGCCTTCATAATGTCGCTCATATCCTTGTATTCCTTGGTGAGTTTGACATAACGCTTTTGGTCCGCAATCACATTCGGGTCGGTGATGAGGGTGGAAACTTCTTCAAACCGGGCTACCAGCCCTTCTAACTTATCTAATAATGTATTTTCTGCCATTCACTGAGTTACTACTACTTCTTCTTGTTCTTATTATTAATCACAGCAACGACGCTTCCACCTACTAAGTAACCGATAACTGTTCCAATTATACTACCTGAAGGCATTTTGAATATAAGACAAAGCCCGATGAGTAGAATAAGAGATAACAATATCTGTATGAGGAAAACTCGTCTGTTCATATTGGTTAGTATTTGAATTCTCCAAATTCACTCTTGATAATCAGTTCCTTCTTGTCACTTTCTTCGATGTGTCCTACAATTTGTGCATCGATATTGAACGACTTGCTGATAGCGATCACTTCTTCAGCGTGCTCCGGTGACAAGTAGACTTCCAGACGGTGACCCATATTGAATACCTTGTACATTTCTTCCCAATCCGTACCGCTTTGTTCTTTGATGGTCTTGAACAACGGAGGAACAGGGAACAGGTTGTCTTTCACCACTCGGACGTTGTCTACAAAGTGCAGAATCTTGGTCTGTGCACCTCCTGAACAGTGAACCATACCGTGAATTTCGGGACGAAGCGCATCCAGCAACTTCTTCACTACCGGAGCGTATGTACGCGTAGCCGATAATACCAGTTTGCCTGCATCCAGCGGGCTGCCTTCCACTTTGTCTGTCAGTTTCAGGTTTCCGCTATAAACTAACTCTTCGGGAACGGCCTTATCATAACTTTCGGGGTATTTCTCTGCCAGATATTTAGAGAATACATCATGACGGGCGCTGGTCAAACCGTTGCTTCCCATACCGCCGTTATATTCTTTTTCGTAAGTTGCCTGTCCGTAAGAAGCCAGGCCGACAATGACGTCACCCGGACGGATATTGGCATTATTGATAACGTCTGCGCGCTTCATGCGGCAAGTTACGGTAGAATCTACGATGATGGTGCGGACCAAGTCACCTACGTCGGCTGTTTCGCCACCGGTGGCATATACGCCTACTCCCATTTCACGAAGTTCGGCAAGCAGTTCGTCTGTTCCGTTGATGATAGCAGAAATGACTTCTCCGGGAACGAGCAGTTTGTTGCGTCCGATGGTGGATGAAACCAAAATGTTGTCGACAGCACCCACACAAAGCAGGTCGTCGATATTCATAATCAGTGCATCTTGCGCAATGCCTTTCCACACACTCAGGTCGCCGGTCTCTTTCCAATAGAGATAGGCTAATGATGATTTTGTCCCTGCACCGTCGGCGTGCATAATGTTACAATATTCGGGGTCACCACCCAGAATATCAGGGATAATCTTACAGAAAGCTTGTGGAAAAATACCTTTGTCAATGTTCTTAATGGCGTTGTGTACATCTTCCTTGGATGCGGACACGCCGCGCTGCATGTATCGTTGATTACTCATGAGTTAAATGTTTTGTTCAATTGAATGCGCAAAAATAGTTATTATTTTGCTTATAGCCTTGAGTTTTACAAAAATAAAAAGAAATCCGGCTATGTTTTACGTCCTGTTTGTATTTGTTCCGGAGGTTAGTCCCGATGTGCGTCGGATTAAGCCTTTCCGTCCTGTTGGTTAAGTGTTTTTGTAGGTCAGACTATTACAGACTTCGGCAATGGACCGTACGGTCTGCTGCAGTGGACTGTACGGTCTGCTGTAATGGACTGTACGGTCCGCTGCCGAAGTCTGTACTAATCTTCCGCTTAAAAGACCTTAGCTGACGGCATGGAATGCCTTAGTCTTCCCTTTGTCTGCGGTAAGTAGGGGGAAGGGACAGTTTATCGGAAAAGAAGCCCGTAGCCCTCCATGAATATTGTTTATGATGGCAGGGAGATAAAATGACTGTTTTTCCGATAGTTGTCTATTTTAAGTATTGCTCTTTAAAGATATTGACGCATAGAATGAAGATGGAAATCAGTAGCGGACCGAATATCACTCCCATGAATCCAAATAATGACAGCCCGATGACAACTCCGAAGATAGTGATGAGAGGATGGGTGTCTGCCATCTTTTTTTGGAGGATAAAGCGGATAAGGTTGTCGATGTTGGTCACTATTAATCCGCAGTAAAGAAGTAATCCGACGGCATGAGGCCAATCACCCGATATGGCCATGTAAGCAGCTAAAGGAAACCATACCAGGGCTGTTCCCACAATAGGAATAACGGTGGCAAAGCAGGTAAGGAAACCGAAAAGCAATGCACTGGGGGCATCAAACAGATAGTAGCCCAACGTAGCGATTGCTCCTTGAATGATTGCCAATAATGGAATGCCTATCGCATTTGCCCGAACAATCATATTGATTTCGTTCATTACATGCTTCTTGTTGCTGTCACTGAAGGGGAGAAGCTCATAAATATATTGTTCCATTTTTGTTCCTCCAATCAGCATGAAGTAGAGTACAAAAACCAATACGAAGAGATTGACGGCAAAACTGCTGATACCGCCCATCAGGAATTGGCCGATGCCGGGAAGTATGGAGGCTATCGAGCTGATGTTTTCTTTGCTCAGTAAGTCATATTCTGTTTTCTGGCGAATCCAGTCGGCAAGGTTGGTGACTGTGTTGACAAAAGCGGTGGTGTCTACATTGACGGTCTGCAATTTGTTGATAAGGAGCCACACAGCCAATGAGAGAGGAACCAGGAAGCAGAGTATTGCTTCTATCAACAGGATAATGGCAGTGATGCTTTTCCTTATTTTTTTCTTTTGAGTAAAATAGAGCATCTGTCCTCTGACCATGATGTAGATGGTACATGCTCCTAATATTCCTCCCATAAAAGGAGTCATTTTCAGAAAGAGCAAAAGCCCTAAGCCCAGTATGATGGTGATAAGGGAATATTTCCAGTATTGTTCTTTTATGCTCATGTTTTATTGTATATCTCTCGTAGATAAACAATAAAACAGAGCATAATGTTTATCTCATCAGAAGGGGACGTTCTTTGTCATGTTCTCGTAATTGTTATATTGTCCGCTGATGTTTTCTTCGGTTTCGGGAGCCAGTTCCATGGCTTTTTTCATATCTTCCACAGAACCGTCCTTGTCGCCTTTCAACAACTTGATGCGGCCTCTCTCATGATAGGCTTGTGCAAAGTTGGGATTGATTTCGATGGCTTCATCATACACTCCGATGGCTTTGTCGAAGTCTTTCTTTGTCAGGAAAAGCTCTCCCGACAGCAGATATGCCTTTTCATTAAAAGGATTGAGCGACAATACTTGATTGAAACATTCCTTTGCCTGCTCCTCTTCACCGGTTGCTGCCAGTATTTCGCCTTTCAACAACAGGGCCTGTTCGTCTTCGGGGTTGAGGCTCAGTAATTTTTGAATGTCCTCTGCCGCATCTTTTGCTTGTTTCATGCCCCATAATATTTCAGCGCGCAATTGGTATGCTTCCGTATAGTCTTCTTTTAGGATAATCGCTTTGGTCAGCATGGCAATGGCATTGATTTCTTCTTTCATTCCCACCGCTGCTTTGGCAGTGAGATAATAGGTGAGAGGATTCTTGTCGTCTAAGGCGAGTGCCTTTTGGCAGGCATCGTTCATGGTTTCATAGTCTTCTTGCATGAAGCAGATACCGGCCAGCGACAGAAAGGTGCTGACTTGCTCAGGGGCTTTTTCTGCCATGCGGTCGAAGGTGATGCGTGCATCATCCAGGCGGTTGGCCTGGATGTATGCATTGGCAAGGAAGGTGAGCGTTTCCATCTCGTCATTGATGGCAACTGCTTCTTCAAAACATTTGATGGCGTAGGGCAATTTGCCCATGCGCTGAGCGCGGATGCCGTCGTATTTTAAAATCTCAAAATTCTTTTTATCGTTTTTCTCTTTTTCCGTTTCAGGGGTATTGTTCCCACCGAATAAAGATTTAAAAAAGCCCATAATTTACAGTTGTTTTATTTGTCTACAGTAATAATGAATCGTCTGAGATAGATTTCTTGTTCCTTGTCTTGACTGTTGCTGAATCTCACGGCTTTGACGGGAGCTTTCTTCAGGTCTGCTGTCAGGCGATTCTTTTCCTGTTTATAATCTATTTTCTTCCATTCTTTGCCGTCGGTCGAAACTTCAAGTACTCCCCAGGTTGCCACTTCGGGTTTGCCGAAGTCAATATCAATGCTTAATCCCGGATAAACGTTATCAAGCTCGATAGTGATAAAGCCTTTGGCTTGCCATTTGATGACTTCCAGTGCCGGAGACACTTGGATGCGGTTGGTCTTTAGTTGCAATGGCAGGTTTTTGATTTGTTCCACATCACTGATAAGTTTATGCGGCATATAATCGGTAGTTGCATCCAGTAGGGTGCTGTATTTCTTGTTATAGCGTTCTGTCACTGCTGCAAAGGTTTGGTCAATCAATGGTTTAATCACTTTTGTGGCCGTTTTTACACCCGGTTGATATGGATTCTGATTGTATGTCTGGTCTATTTGGAACATCTGTTGCTGTAAAGCTTTTACGTGTTTGTATTTGCGCATAAACAGTTCTTGGTTGCCGCTTTCGTAGGCTTTTGCCATAGCCAGAACTTCTCCTCCCGTTTCGCCCAGCAGTTTGAATTGTGCCAGCCACGGTTTCATTTCTTCCACCAATGGAGTGTTTTCGGCATCGGTCAGTAGGATGTCGCCGGATTCTGTCATTCTGCCGAAAGTCTCTTGCAGGGCGGTGTAATCGCTTTCATTATATTTCCCACCTTTTATATAGCTGTCGGTGAAACTTTGGGCGACCGGTTGCAAAGCGACAGATTCGTCACGACGATATCTGTGTCCGTTCGCTCCCAAGTCGGAATTATGTGCCGCAAAGAATTCCAATTCTTCGGCAGATGTCGGCATGATGTTCTTGATGGCATCCTTCCAAGTCTTTTCACTGTCATACTTTTCAGGATTCCATGAGTAGGATGCTACTCCGTATATGGCAATCTTCGATGCTTCGGCATGTTCCATCGGATTGGTCACGAAGCCAGACATTTGGTCGGCTATCTGAGTGTCATTGCCGTATACAGGGCCGAGCAGCAAATGGTCGCGTACATAGTCTGATACAGGGAAGTTCCACCAGATATAGGCCGGACGTTTGATTCGTTCGTTAATCCATTGGATACCGTCTTTGGTGATGTCGGAAATCACGCGGTCACCTGTCCACATGATTTGGATACTCGGGTTCAGCTTGTCGCCCAGTGTGGTGAGGTATCCGCCTTTGGGGTCGGACCAGCTTTTGTTATACTCTGTGGGGCACATGACGAGCGGGGTTACATCCTTTTTCACTTTTACAAAGTTCTCGTCGATGTAGTTCAATAGCTCTGCCTGTTTGACAGGGTTGGTTCCTTCGCCTGAAATGTCGTCAAAGAAGACAGCGAAAGAACGTACGCCTAAGTCATACATCTTTTCGAATTTGGCCAGCAGGTTATCACGGTCTTCCTGATTCCATTTGATGTCTTGTCCCGGATGGATGGCCCATACGAAATCGACTTCATTTTCTTTGGCTACTTTCACCAGTTCTTGCAACTGCTTGGCTTCTTTTTCGGGATAGGGCAGACGCCAGTTGGGAGAACTGTGGTAAGGGTCGTCTTTAGGACCATAAATATAGGTGTTCATCTTGTTCTCGCCATAGAATTTGAGTTGGCGCAGACGGGCGGCATGGCTCCACGGAGTGCCATAGAATCCTTCCACTACACCGCGGAAACGGATAGAGGGGTAGTCTTTTATCTCGACAGCCGGAAGTTGGTTGTCTTTCAGCAGGCGGCTGAGGGTCTGCAAGGCATAGAATGTTCCTCGTTCGTCATTTCCTGCCAATACAATTTCTTTATCGTTGATGCAAAGATAGTAGCCTTCCTTCCGGTTGGGAATCTGACGGGCAAACTTGCGGACGGATTTGTCTCCTTTTTCCCCGATATAGATGCGTAAACCTTCTTTGGCTGAGTGTTTTCCTGCCAATAACTGTTTTAATTGTTGTACTGCATAGGGGTTAGCTTCCGTGTCTCCAGTGAATTGATAGATTCCGGGTAAAGTGATTCGCTGGCCGGATTCGGACATCTGTTGAGGTACAGGCTGGACGTCTGCATGTTGTGCAAATGCATTGAGTCCTGCAAACAGACAAATAATTGCTAAATACGCTTTTCTCATGTTTTATTGGGGTAAAAGGTTAATAAATCAGTGGCAAAGATAATACTTATAAAGAAAGTATTCCATCATTTGATTGTATTATTTCTTCAGATAGGAGGTACGAAAGCACCTTTTCCGCCTTTTTGCGCTCTCCGTTTATGCTGTTTAACAAATCGGCGGCAGAGAGGGGGGATGTTCCGAGCAGTTCACGGATTTGATTTTCCATCTCTTGAAATTCACCCAGCTTCATACCCGAATGGTGTGTGCTGAGGCATACGTCACATAAACCGCAGTTGTGCTCGTTTTTCTCGCCGAAATAGCGGAGCAGCATGCGACTGCGACATTTGTCTTTGGCAGTGGCGTACTCTATTATGGCCTTAATTCGGGTCATATAGCTCTCCTTACGGTCTTCATATATATCATGGGTGATGGCAAGGCGATGGCTTTCCTGCCGTTCACGGGTATATATTATATAAGGTGTCTTTTTGCGTGGGATATAGTGCAGTATATGCCGGCGGGTCAGCATCAGCAGGATTTCGTAAATGCGTTGGCGTGTCAGACCGGAACGGATGGCTAGGGAATCTTCGTTTATATAGGCGTAGTCGGTGAACAGGCCGGTGTAAGAACGAAGGATGATGTTGATAAGTTTCTCTGTTTCGGAGTCGGTCTCGCGGAGTTTGTACAACTCGTCTCTGTGGACGGTGAACAGAATGCGGGAAGCGTTGTCTTGCTCGTCTGTATATTCCAGATATCCGGCCCGGGTCAGTATTTTCAGCGCACTGTCTGCCTGCACGGGGAAGTGCTTGAAGTTGTGGCAAAACTCATCCAGATTGAAGGCAAATGTACAGCCCAGACCGTCTCCCATTGCCATTTGGAAATAGTAGTTGACGTCTTCATACACTTTTCGGATATACTCTTTATCGGGAAACGTGTCGGTTATTCGTTTGTTGAGCGTTGTCTTGTCACTCTTGGCATAAAGTAAGACAGCGTAAGCTTTTTGTCCGTCTCGTCCCGCACGTCCGGCTTCTTGGAAATAAGCTTCGGGCGAATCTGGTAAATCAATATGGATAACCAGACGGACATCCGGTTTGTCAATGCCCATTCCGAATGCATTAGTGGCAACCATGACACGGCTTTCGCCTGAGAGCCAGCTTTTCTGCCGCTGATCTTTCACGTCATTGTTCAGTCCTGCGTGGTAAAAGGTGGCTGTGATATCATTGTTTGTCAGTAACTCCGCCACTTCCCGGGTACGCTTTCGGTTTCGGGTATATACGATAGCGCTCCCTGACACACGGTTCAAAATGTGCAGCAACTTTTCCTGTTTGCTCTCTGTATTGCGGACAATATAGGCCAGATTCTTTCGCTCAAAACTCATGCGAAAGACATGGCTGTCTGCTCTGAAGCCTAATTTTATCTGAATGTCTTTGACTACTTCGGGAGTGGCTGTAGCGGTAAGTGCCAATATCGGGATGTCAGGAAGCAACTCCCGTATTTCGGAAATCTTTAAATAGGCAGGACGGAAGTCATATCCCCATTGAGAGATACAATGAGACTCGTCGACTGTAATCATGCTGATTTTCATATTCCGCAGCTTGGTGCGGAATATATCAGTGTCTAGTCGTTCGGGAGAGATATAAAGGAATTTATAATCGCCGAATATGCAGTTCTCCAGCGCTACAACAATTTCTTCACGCGTCATGCCCGAATAAACCGCCAGTGCCTTGATTCCCCGGTCACGGAGATTGCGCACCTGGTCTTTCATGAGAGCAATAAGGGGGGTAATGACCAGACATAATCCCGGTTGCGCCAATGCCGGTACCTGGAAGGTAATGGATTTACCTCCGCCGGTAGGCATCAGCCCTAACGTATCATGTCCTTTTCCGATACTCTCTATGATTTCTTCTTGAATGCCACGGAAGTTATCATAGTTCCAGTATTGTTTTAGAATCTCTTTGTAGGTCACCCTTGTCTATTCCTCACTAGGTTTGATATCTTCAATCTGCAACTGTACCTCTCCGCGCTTATGCGTGTTTTCTTCGATGGTATAACAGATGTCGAACGAGCGTTTTGTCTTGATGTAACGGGCTTGTGAGCTTTGTCCGAAAGCTATTCCGTTCATGACATTGTTTGATTTGTTGTCGACCAGTTCCAGTTTGATATGCTCCTGATCGCGACCTACCACTTTGCTGGTTCCGTAGTCATATACATTATGTGTACAGAATACCGGTTTGTGATTGTCGGGTCCGAACGGATTGAACTTCTTCAGGTCGGCATGAAATTTCGGAGTGATGTCGCGAAAATCTATTTCAGCATCGATATCTATTACCGCACTGGTCTGTTCGGGTAAAATATGCTCGGATACATACATTTCAAAACGCCGGGTGAACTCTTCCACATTCTCTACCTTCATCGAGAGTCCTGCCGCATACGTGTGACCACCGAAGTTCTCCAGCAAATCACGGCAGTTTTCAATAGCCTTATATACATCAAAACCGGAAACGGAACGGGCCGAACCGGTTGCTAGATTATCAGTGCGTGTCAGCACCACTGCCGGACGGTAATAAATCTCGGTCAGGCGTGAAGCTACAATCCCGATTACCCCTTTATGCCATGCTTCATTATAAATGACGATGGTACGACGTTCTGCCAATCCTTCCAAACTGTCCACAATGTGATTGGCTTCTTCGGTCATGGTCTTGTCAAGGTCTTTTCGGGTCTCGTTGTACTGGTTTATCTGATTGGCTTTTTCCAAAGCGGAGGAGAAGTCTTTTTCTATCAATAATTCGACAGCTTCTTTTCCATTCTGTATACGGCCGGAAGCATTGATGCGCGGTCCAATCTTGAATACAATATCTCCGACAGTGATTTCTTTTTCGGACAATCCGCAAATGTCAATAATTGCTTTAAGTCCTACACTTGGATTGGAATTCAACTGTTTCAGTCCATGGTAAGTCAGAACACGGTTTTCTCCCATGATGGGAACAATGTCAGAGGCTACACTGACAGCGACCAAATCCAAGAGGGGAGTCAGCTGATGGAACTCAATGCCGTTGTTCAAGGCAAAAGCCTGCATAAATTTGAAGCCTACGCCACACCCCGACAGATGTTCGTAAGGGTAAGTTGCATCCGGGCGTTTCGCGTTCAGAATGGCTACGGCAGGAGGGAGCACGTCATCGGGTACATGGTGGTCACAGATGATGAAATCAATTCCTTTATCTTTTGCATAAGCAATTTCTTCCACCGCCTTAATGCCACAATCCAATACAATAATTAGTTTTACACCCGTTTCATAGGCATAATCCACCCCTTTCACTGATACTCCATAACCTTCGTTGTAGCGGTCGGGAATATAGTAATCGATGTTCGAATAGAACTGTTGGAGAAACTTGTATACCAATGCTACGGCTGTCGTGCCGTCCACATCATAGTCTCCATAAACCAATATACGTTCTTTCTTTCCCATAGCTTGGTTTAAGCGTTCTACGGCAATACTCATATCCTTCATCAGGAAAGGGTCGTGTAGTTCGCTAAGCTGTGGGCGGAAGAATCTTTTAGCCTCTGCTGCTGAGGTTATACCTCTCTCTAGCAATAGCTTACAGAGGACGGGACTGATTCCTGTCTCTTTAGCTAATGCTTTAGCTGCTTCTGTCTGTTCTTGGCTTGGAGGTTGGTAATTCCATTTGTGATTCATTTTATATATTATTTTTTTCTTTTTTCTTCTCACATGAGGAGACCTCACTTTTATCTGTTTCAGGTGGTCTCCAATCAATCCGTAAAGTTAGGAAAAAACAAATAAAAAAACCGTTAATTCCGTATATATTTTTACGGAATTAACGGTAGTGCTTTAAATACTAGTATATTACAGTATTATTTAATACCTAACTTTTTAGCGATTTCTTTAGGAAGTGCTTTCTTGTTGACAACGATATTCATGGTTTTGTAGCGCACGAATGCTTTTGATGCATACCACACACCGTTATATTTGCCGGCTTTGCCCCAAGAGTTCTTTACCATATAGTATTCGTTTCCATCTTGGTCTTTGGCGATACCGTAAATCTGCATTCCGTGGTCATCGGTCGTTTCCCAGTTGTCGTATGCTTCTTGGCGTTCTTCTTGAGTACACCATTTCTGAGGCTGCGGTTTGCTGTTCAGTTTCTTTTCTTCCGGTTTCATTTTCAGCCAGTGTGCCATGTCCGAGCCACTCAACTCTTGTACTTTTTCAGCATCGGGCATCACTGCGATACCATCGCGGGTAAATCCTTGTTCGCTGACGTCGGAACCCCATGCAATAGTATAGCCGGTATTGATGGCATTGTCAAATACTTCCATCAGTTCGTCGATAGGCAAGTTATAAGATTGTCCCCAACGCCAGTTGTCTTGAATTTCAAGAACAAACGGTTCGTAGAACGGATGGTGAGTATAAGAAGTCAATGAAATGTAATCGTCAGGATTCAGTCCGGTTGATTCGTAGAATGACTGAGGAGTATATTCTTTCCCTTTGTAAGTGAACTTTTCGGGGCATTCACCCAAATAAATGTCATGAATGGCAGCGATGGCTTTCTTCCACAACGGTTTGCGGTTTTCGTCTGTTTGGAGCGAGCGGTGCTTTCCTTTTGCGATAGCAGCGACAACAGCGTCAGATACGGCTGTCAGTTCTGTATGGTTGCTTAATGTATCTCCATACATCACACCCGGACGCATTTCTTCTTCAGGTACCAAGCCGAATTTCTTCATGCCATACAGTACGTCATAAAAAGAACCTCCTTGTGAGAAAGATACATCTCCGTGAGTACGCACGGCTGCATCGGCACGGTCGAGATAAGTTTGATGTACGATATACATTTCAGACAGGTCGTATTCGCCTTTTCCCATGCGGAGTAATTCTGATTCCAAAAAGGCCATACTTGAGTAACACCAGCAAGTTCCTGCACGACTTTGGTTCTTAATAGAAGTAATAGGAAGTTCCTTTACGGTAGTAAATACGAATCCTTCTTCTTTGGGTTCTTCTTTTGCTTCTTGAGCCGACAGACTCATGCTGACGAGTCCAATAGCGGCGAGTAATGTAAATCTTTTCATTCAGTGATAATAGTTTTGTTTGATATTAAATTATTATTCATTCATAATTGCTTCTACCTCATCGATAGTAATAGGGATACGTTTCTCTCCGGTAAAGCGGGAGCCTTCGGGAGTAATCAGAATATCATCTTCCAAACGGATACCGCCGAAGTCTTTGAATTTGTCAATCGCATCATAGTTCAGGAAGTCGGTATGCATTTTCTCGGCTCTCCATTTGTCGATGAGAGCGGGAATAAAGTAACAGCCCGGTTCGTCTGTGATAACGAAACCTTCTTGCAGACGGCGTCCCATGCGCAAAGAAGCAAGTCCGAATTGTAACGAAGGACGCACTTCATCGTCATAGCCGACATAAATCTGTCCCAAGTCTTCCATATCATGTACATCTAGTCCCATCATGTGTCCCAGGCCGTGAGGGAGGAACAAGGCATGCGCACCGGCTGCAACAGCTTCGTCTATATTGCCTTTCATCAGTCCTAAGTCTTTCAGTCCTTGTGCCAGAACTTTACATACTTCTTGATGCACGGACATATAAGTGATGCCCGGTCGGGCAATTTCCAATGCTCTGTCATGGCAAGCCAATACTATATTATATACGTCTTTTTGGCGTCCTTCAAATTTTCCGCCGACAGGAACAGTACGGGTATGGTCGGAGCAATAATTGCTCAGTCGTTCTGCCCCCGCATCGGTCAGCATCATGCGTCCCACCTCTAAAATGTGGCTATGGTCGTGGTTGTGCAATGTTTCACCGTGCTGAGTCAGGATAGTGGCAAAAGAAGTCATGCTTCCGTAAGAAGAAGCGATGCCGTCCAATACTCCGGCAATATATTGTTCTTTTACTCCCGGTTTGCATAAACGCATGGCAGCGGTATGCATTTCATAGCCGATATTGCAAGCTAAGTCAATTTCTTCTATTTCACAGGCTTCTTTGACAGAACGCAAAGCAACGACAGCTTTGATTAGTTCCAGTGAAGCATATTTTTTAACGATGGAAGCACGGATACCGGTCAATTCTTCCAGCAGCATCATATTGTCGTAACGATAGGGAGGGAGGAAATGAATTTTTCGGCCTTGTGCAACGGCTTTTCCCACCATTTCTTTCAGTTGCGCAAAAGGATAACTCTGCTGGACACCTACCTGTGCAGCCAAATCCTTGACGCTCGGTTGAGGCCCCATCCAGATAATGTCATCCATATCTACATCATTGCCAAAGAAATAATCTTCTCCTGCTTCAACGTCCATGATTCCTGCATATCCCGGATGAGAGTGACCGAAGAAATAGAGGAAAGAACTGTCCTGACGAAATTTATATGTATTGTCCGGGTAGTTTGCCGGGGCTTCGTTATTGCCTAATATAAGGATAAGGCCGTTTTGCACTTTGTTTCTCAGTGCTTGCCGACGGTTTTTATAAATAGCAGAATCAAACATGGTTAACTCGATTTTAATTGAATATTTATGAACTGTTTGCAAATGTAACAATTATAATTTTAAATTCACGTGCTGATGTTTAAAAAATAATCATACCGCGCGACTTTGTGCTTGTTTATCCTTCATATTTTTCGATTCTTTCTTGTATAAACGAGAATTTCTTAATAACTTGCCGCGTCTTTTCGATGAAATCTTTATTAAGTCCGCTTCTATTAACCTCTTAATAACTAACAAAATGAATAGAATTGTAAGCCGAAGTCTATCGGGAGCCTTTTGTGGTGTTTGTTTTTCGATGATGAATGCACAAGACCGTCCCAATATCGTAGTATTTATTGTGGATGATATGGGGTTGATGGATACCTCTGTTCCTTTTGTGACAGACCATCATGGAAATGCGGTGAAGCAGCCGTTAAATGAATGGTATCGCACTCCTAATATGGAACGCCTTGCCCAACAGGGAATTCGTTTTTCCACTTTTTATGCTCAGAGTGTGAGTTCTCCTTCAAGAGCTTCTATCATGACGGGGCAGAATGCAGCCCGACACCGTACTACAAATTGGATTAAGCCGGAGGATAACAATCGTACCCCTTATGGACCATTGGACTGGAATTGGAAAGGACTGACACGTAACAGTATTATTTATCCTTATGTGCTGGAACAGGCCGGTTATAAGACTATTCATGTCGGTAAAGCACATTTCGGTTGTATCGGCAGTGAAGGAGCCAATCCGAAGAATTTGGGCTTTGAGGTTAATATAGCCGGTTCTGCCATCGGCAGTCCGGGCAGTTATCATGGAGAAAACGGTTATGGGGCGATAAAAGGAGCAAAGTCTCGGGCTGTTCCCGATTTGGAACAATATTTCCATACCAAGACTTTCTTGAGCGATGCGCTGACATTGGAGGCGGATAAAGAAATAGAGAAAGCGGTTGCCGAAAAGCGGCCTTTTTACCTGAATATGGCTCATTATGCTGTTCATTCTCCTTTTGAGACGGACGAGCGGTTTATAGGACATTACACAGACCCGGAGAAGGACCAACAGGCATGTGCCTTTGCCACTTTAATCGAAGGAATGGATAAATCATTGGGTGATTTAATGGATAAATTGGAAGAATTAGGTATTGCTGAGAATACATTGATTATCTTTTTGGGTGATAATGGAGGGGATGCACCTTTGGGAGGAGCGGCGGATTATGGCTCGTCAGCACCCTTTAAAGGCAAGAAAGGCTCGGAGTATGAAGGCGGAGTGAGAGTGCCTTTCATTGTTGCCTGGGCGCATCCCGATGCAGGCAATAAGTTTCAGAAAGCTTTTCCCGTCGCACAAAATGCCATACAGACACAGATGGGGACAGTGATGGATATTTATCCTACCGTATTATCTGTTGCCGGAGTAAAAGCACCGGAAAATCATATATTGGATGGTTCCACCCTTGGAAAAATGATAGCAGGTAAGAAGGATAAAGCACATCGAGATGATTTCCTGATGCATTTCCCTCACGAACACCGTGGCAGTTATTTCACTTCCTACCGCAAAGGCGATTGGAAACTGATTTATTATTATAACCCGGAACATCCCGAGGCTCCTTATTATAAACTGTTTAATCTGTCGGTAGATCCCTATGAGAAGAATGATGTGGCAAAATCGGAGCTGAAAAAGGCGAAGGAATTGTTTGGACTGATGGTAAAAAGACTGGAGATGGAAAAGGCTCTCTATCCTATAGATAAGAATGAAAATGAGTTGAGACCTTTCTTTATAGCGAAATAATTTTTGAAGAAAAGATGTTTGGATGTTCGCCGAAAAAGATAACTTTGTGTCGAACTTTAATGGGAAGCTGTTTGTTCCTTGACTTTGATTATGAAAATAGACGATAAAACAGGACTGGTATTAGAAGGAGGAGGTATGCGCGGAGTATTTACCTGTGGCGTACTGGATTATTTGATGGACAACGAAATCTGGTTTTCTTACGGAGTAGGAGTATCGGCAGGCGCGTGCAACGGGCTTTCGTATATGTCCCGTCAGCGGGGACGTGCAAAATTCAGCAATATCGATTTACTGGATAAGTATCATTACATCGGTATCAAGCATCTGTGGAGCAAACATAGCATTCTTGACCAAGAATTGCTTTACGAGCATTTTCCTAAAGAGATTCTTCCATACGATTATGAAACCTACGAAAAGAATCCGGCACGTTTCGAAATGGTGACTACTAACTGCCATACAGGGCGTGCCTGTTACTTGGAAGAGAAGCATGACCGGAAACGTATTATAGACATAGCCAAGGCATCCAGCAGTTTGCCGTATGTATGTCCTATTGCTTATGTGGACAGTGTACCTATGCTCGATGGCGGAATTATTGATTCCATTCCCGTGATGCGGGCTTTTGAACAGGGATATGAAAAGAATGTAGTAGTGCTCACCCGTAATCGCGGTTACCGTAAAAAGGGAAGGGATATCAAGATACCTCATTTCATTTATAAGAAATATCCTCGTCTGAGAGTGGTGCTCAGCAAGCGTTGCCGCGTTTATAATGAACAGCTGGAACTGGTTGAGAAGTTGGAGGATGAAGGTCGGATTATAGTGATACGTCCTCACAGACCCATGGAAGTCGACCGGATTGAAACGGATATCAAAAAGCTGACCGATTTGTATAACGAAGGGTATAGCTGTGCGAAAAAGATATTCGAGGAAAAGCTGTTGCTGGAGAAGTAAATTTTAGATAAAAGATAAGATATATTTCAAATGAATGGCTTATCTTTGCACATCTTAACAAAAGAAATACTATGAAATATTTGTTTGTTTTTTTGTTTGTGTGCATTTCTATTTCATCTTCGGCAGTATCTTATAAAACAGAAATCAACAGGCTTTTATTGAGGTTGGATTCTTTGATTGCACAGAAGGATGTTTTTATTGCAGTTAAAGAAGATAAAATAGAACAATTTCGTAAACAGAGTAAGGTTATTCGTACATTGGAAGAGCGTTATTGGCTGAACAAAATGTTTTATGATGAATATTTTGTCTATAATGCAGATTCTGCCATGGTCTATGTAGAACAGAATTTGGATATAGCTGGCAAACTAAATAAAAAGGAATGGTTGGCCGAATGGAAAATCAAGAAATCTTTTTTGTTGGCTGCTACCGGATTATTGAAAGAGGCATTAGATGAACTTCAAGGCGTATCGGGAGATTTGCTTTCTCCTGAACTGAAAGTGGAATACTATGGGCAGATGATGTATTTGTATTCTCATTTCGGACAATATTTGGGAGGTGACAATACGAAGCTGCGTGAAGGATATTACCAAAAAGAAGGAATTTATAAAGACTCAATTTATGCGACTATCACTCCTCAAGATCCTTTTTATTTATGGTATAAAGGTTGGAAATTCCGGGGAACTTCCGATACAGAAACAGTAAAAGAGGAACTTCTTGAAGAAGTATCTGCTTCTTCGTTGGAAACTCGTCGGGATGCAATGAATGCTTATATATTGGCATGTTTGTACCTTGATAGCGAGCAAAAGGATGAGTTTCTGAAATTTATGATTTGCTCGGGTATAGCCGATGTGCGGACAGCCAACAAAGATATAGCTTCTTTGGAAGAACTTTCAAAGGTTTTATTTGAATTGGGGGATATTGATCGTGCTTATACTTACATAAATTATTGTCTGCAGAATGCACAAATCTACCGTAATAGAGTGCGTGTCGTGGGGATTGCAAAGGTACAAGATGCTATTCATCAGGCTTATCAGGAACGCAATCAAAAACAAGAGGCTCGTTTACATTTTTTCTTAATAATAGTAAGTGTGCTTTCTGCTGTATTATTGGTAGCTATATTCTATATTCTAAGACAAATGAAACATTTATCTCTTTCACGTATTAAATTGAATGAGGTCAATGTATTGCTAAACAAACATGTGGATGAACTTTCATTGGCGCATACCAAATTAGCCGAAGTGAACGAGCAACTGAAAGAAGCGAATGCTCAGCTCCGGGAGTCCAACTATGTAAAGGAGGAATATATTGGTTATGTATTTGCTATTTGCTCTAATTATATCAGTAAACTGGATGAATTCCGTAAAAATATTAACCGAAAGATAAAAGCAAAGCAGTTTGATGAGGTTAAAGTGTTGACAGACACTCCAACTATGGCACAAAATGAGTTGAAAGAGTTTTATCATAATTTTGATGCTATCTTTTTGCATGTCTATCCTGATTTTGTGGATGATTTCAATGCGTTATTGCAGCCAGAAGAGAGGATTGTATTGAAAGAAGGGGAGTTGTTGAATACAGAATTGCGTATTTATGCATTGGTTCGTCTGGGGATTGGCGATAGTGTGAAGATTGCCGAATTTTTGCATTGTTCTCCACAAACAGTTTATAATAATCGATTGAAGACACGTAACAAGGCAATTATTCCGAAAGAGGAGTTTGCCAGTACAGTGATGGGGTTGGGAAAAATGCAGAAATGAAATTACCGGGAGTCTTTAGATTTCTTACCTTGAAGGAGAATAAATAGTATATAATTGATTGATAGTCAAGTGATATGCGAATTGGTATACTTACTTCTCCTATTTACTGGATCTTACAAATTTTATATTTAATCTCTACTTTTGTATTAAGGGAGTTATAGTCCTCATTGTAACTATATTCTAGCTAATTTATAAAAGATGGAGAAGATATGAGTAATCTATACAGGGTATTGAAAGTTCGGATTATATTGTGGATGCTTCTAATGGTTGTATCTATGGGAAGTGTGGTGTCTGCCTATGCGCAACGTGAGAGTAAGACAATTAATGATGGTTGGAAGTTTTTGAGGAAAGACTGTCCGGCAGCTGCCGATAGTGCTTTCAATGACAATGACTGGATTTCCGTCCATGTGCCTCATACTTGGAATTTGGAAGCATATACAGAGAAAAATTATTATCGTGGCATAAGCTGGTATCGTAAGTGCTTGGTTGTTCCTTCTACATGGACAGGTAAACAGATATTTTTGAAATTGGATGCAGTCAGTAAGGCAGCCGTGATTTTCGTGAATGGTAAAAAGATTGGTGAGCATATAGGTGGATATACTGCCTGTACATTTAATGTTACCCCTTATTTTTCCGAAAGTTCGGTAAACACTTTGGCCATTCGTGTGGATAATGCCCGTCAGGATATTCCACCTATATCGGGTGACTTTACCTTCTTCGGGGGAATTTATCGGGATGTTTGGTTGACAGCGGTTCCTGCCCAGCATTTTAACTTGACCAATCAGGCATCAGCAGGGATTTTTATCACCACTCCTGTGGTGTCTGCCGAACAAGGAACGATTGCCATTAAAAGTGAAATAAAGAATGATGCTTTGGAGAAAGTAACGATGGAATTGATTTATTCCATATATAGACCGGACGGGGCGTTCTTGCAAAAAGGAAAAAAGAAAGTTCAATTGAAGGGGGGAGAAACCCGTGTGGTTCAGCAAGAGAGTGAACCCATTTTACAACCTCAGCTTTGGACTCCGGAAACACCTTATTTATATAAGGTAAAAATGGAATTGACAAATCCCGTAACCGGAGAAGTAGTAGATTATAGTGAGCATTACACCGCTTTCCGCTGGTATCGTTTCGATGGTAAGGAAGGTTTCTTCTTGAATGGAAAGCCTTATAAACTACGCGGGGTCTGTCGGCATCAAGACCAGAAACCCATAGGAGTGGCGCTGACGGACGAGATGCACCGGCGTGACTTTCTGCTAATGAAAGAAATGGGAGCCAACTTTATTCGTATTTCCCATTATCCGCAAGACGATGCTTTGCTGGAGATGTGTGACAAGTTGGGTATGTTAGCCTGGGAAGAAATTCCGGTTATTGACATTGTACCCGATACACCGGGATATGGGGACCATTGTGAACGGAACTTGCGTGAAATGATTCGGCAACATTATAATCATCCATCCATTATTATGTGGGGATATATGAATGAAATCCTGCTTGTCACTCAGCGCCGTTATAAGACGGAGGAAGAACAGAAGCCTGTATTGGAACGCACTTTGGCATTAGCCGAAAGACTGGAAAAGGCGTTGAAGGAAGAGGATGACACCCGGCTTAGCACCATGGCATTTCATGGCAGTAATTCATATAATGAGGTAGGATTGAGCCGGATTACCGATATTGTAGGTTGGAACTTATATTCGGGTTGGTATGGTGGAGATTTGACGGGATTTGAGCATTATTTGGCAGAGCAACAGCGAGACTATCCGGACCATCCGCTTATTGTCAGCGAATATGGAGCGGGTTCCGATAAAAGGCTGCATTCCTTGCAACCCCGCGCTTTTGATTTCAGCAGTGAATACCAGCAAATTTATCTGGAACATTACCTGCCTGTGTTGGAGGAAACTCCCTACGTTTGCGGAGGTACTCATTGGAATTTCATTGATTTCTCGTCCGCTTTGCGTGACGAATCTATGCCGCGCATCAACAATAAGGGACTGGTCTATGCAGACCGTACTCCCAAAGATGTCTATTTTTACTATCAGGCTGCCTGGCGGAAAGATATTCCGGTATTGCATATCGCCAGTCGTGACTGGAAATACCGGAGTGGGGTACAGCAAGGAGATGTCCCCGTGGCATTGCCCGTCAAGGTATATACCAATCTGCCCGAAGTGGAACTCTTTATGGACGGGAAATTGATGGGGAAGAAACCGGTAGAAAATCATCAGGTTGTGTTTGATGTTCCCTTTGTGGGAAAAACTCCTTATCTCTCGGCCCGGGGAAACTATCAGGACACACCGGTATATGACGGATTGCGTGTTCATTTTACTTCTGTTCCGATGAATTTGAACAGGCATAACCTGGGCGGTGCATTGGAACTGGCTGTGAATGTGGGTAGTAATTGTTTCTTTACTTCGGATGAAAGCCAACTGACCTGGGTGCCCGACCAGCCTTATGTGAAAGGAAGCTGGGGATATCTCGGCGGAAAGGAACAAAATACACAGACTGAAATTATGCTGACGCCTGACGGACCGCTTTATCAAACTTTGCGCGAAGGATTGGATGGATATCGTTTCGATGTCCCTGAGGGCAACTATGAGGTGGAGTTGCTTTTTGCGGACATTTATCGTTCCATTACCTCGGCCGCCTATTTGCTGGGCAAAGGAAATGGAGAATCTTCCGAATGCAGTAACTCTTTTGATATTTGTATCAATGGCAGAGTGGTGGAGCCGGCTTTTACTCCCGGTCGGGACGGATATTTTCAGGCTGTGAAGAAGCGTTATGTAGTACAGCATACACAGGATGGTCTGGAAATAAAATTGAACCCTCTGCAAGGAAAGTGTTTTCTTTCGGGCATCAAACTGAGAAAATTATAATCGAAATAAAATAGAAAAATACCATGAGAAGAATAACCTGTTCATTACTAGCCGCGCTTCTTTGCTTTTTCGGCGGAGCATATGCACAGTCTATTTGGGATGCGTCCCATTTGGCGAAAGTAAAACAATCGTTGGATGAACCTTTTTACGCAACCGCTTATCAGAAACTGAAAGCGGATGCCGATGGTTTGCTGCATGTCGAACCGCTTTCTGTCATGATGAAGGAAAAAATGCCTGCCAGTGGTGATAAGCATGATTATATGAGCCAGGCACGCTATTTTTGGCCAGACCCGACAAAGCCCGACGGATTACCTTATATAAATAAGGATGGAAAGTCAAACCCTGAACTGGAGAAGTTGGACCGCAACCGTTTGGGCGAAACGGCAGAAAGGGTCACTACCCTGGCATTGGCCTGGTATTTCAGCGGAGAGGAAAAATATGCCCGGAAAGCTACGGAACTGATTCGTGTATGGTTTCTTGATAAAGACACACGCATGAATCCTCATTTGGAATACGCACAAATAATTCCGGGCATGAACCATGACAAAGGGCGTTGCTATGGAGTGCTGGACGGTTACTCGTTTGTTGAAATGCTGGATGCGGTGGCTTTGTTGGAACAATCCCATTCCTTTACCCCGAAGGATGCCAGACAACTGAAGACATGGTTCGGAAAATTGTTGCATTGGATACTGATCAGTCCGCAGGGGCAGGAGGAATCTCGTCAAGCCAATAATCACAGTACGGCATACGATGCGCAGGTCATAGCCTTTGCACTCTATACGGGAAATGTCAAAGTAGCCACAGAAGTAATCAACGCCCTTCCCGCGAAACGCCTCTTCACCCAGATAGAACCGGACGGCAGTCAGCCGCATGAATTGCGCCGTACACTTGCTTTCGGATATTCAGAATATAATTTGAGCCATCTGATTGACATCTTCCGGATGGCACAGAAAATCAATATCAAAATAGATGATACCACATCGGCCGACGGACGCAATTTTTATAAAGCAATTGATTTTTTGACACCTTATGTGGGGAAGAATGTGAAGTCATGGCCTTATCAGCAAATCAGCGGTTGGGAAGGCAAGCAACAGGAATTTTGCAAAACTCTTTATCGTGCTTGGTTGCTGAATCCTGAACGAAAGGATTATTTAAGACTCTGCAAGGCCAACAGGGTGATTGATTTCAGCGACCGTTTTAATTTGTTGTATGTACGTGCTACTGATGTGGACAACGCTTATGCCTTTACCGCCGGTCAGTTGGAACTGGCCATGAAATGTACCGATAAGGCAAAGAAAGAAGAACTGAATGCAGCCAAGCGACGTGTCAGCCTGTGTGGAAGTAAGATTGACGTACCGTTGTGTTATGCGGATTATTATTATCTGGAGGCGTTGGTGCGGAAAGGAGCATTGGACAATGAATAAACGCTTTATATTCTGCTTTATCCTACTCCTCCTCTCCCTGTCGGTCAAGCCCGCTGCCTCCGACTTCAAAGTGTTGGTACTGACCGAAAGAGGAGGCCAGCATGGAGGATTCACTGATGCTGCTTTAGCCTGGCTGGAGGATTTTGGAAAGGCCAGCGGTTTTACTTTTACGGAGGTGAACAATACAGAGTTGATAGATAAGGATTTTCTTTCTGCTTACAAAGTTTTTATCCAATTAGATTATCCGCCATACAACTGGACGGACAAGGCGAAAGCCGCTTTCGAGCAGGTTGTTTTTGATGGCACTATCGGTTGGGTCGGACTGCATCACGCCACTCTGTTAGGTGATTTTGATGGCTTTCCGATGTGGAACTGGTTTTCTGATTATATGGGTGGCATACGGTTTCAGAACTATATAGCACAAACAGCTTCCGGAAAGGTAGTGGTGGAACAACCGGAACATCCTGTGATGAAAGGAGTTTCCCCTTCATTCAGGGTGACACATGATGAATGGTACACATTTGATAGAAGTCCCAGGCCCGACGTACAGGTACTGGCCCATGTGGACGAGTCAACTTATGAACCTGCCTCAACGATAAAGATGGGAGACCATCCGGCGGTTTGGATCAATCCCAGAATGAAGGCTCGGAATGTGTATTTCTTGATGGGGCATCACAAGGACTTGTTGAAGAACAAGGATTTTACAACCATGTTTGGCAATGCCATCCGTTGGGCGGCCGGACCTGCCAATTGGTTTCCGCGTTTTCGTGTTCTGGT
The DNA here is from genome assembly GCF_948499155.1 of uncultured Phocaeicola sp. NCBI lineage: Bacteria > Pseudomonadati > Bacteroidota > Bacteroidia > Bacteroidales > Bacteroidaceae > Phocaeicola > uncultured Phocaeicola sp. The sequence goes on from NZ_CAOOSE010000008.1 coordinate 105,559, forward strand.
GCATTTCAACAAGGAAGTGGAAGAGGCGCACCGCCAGTTTGCTTATGATGGGATAAAGTTCTTTAAAGATATGACTATCGGTGATGGGCTGGTAGTGGATACCACCAGTAATATAGCAGATTTCAATTCCGAGAAGTTACGTTCCTATCATCTGGTCATCTCCTTGAATGATAACCCCGGACATACCGTAGAACAGCGTGAGGCTTTCCGGCAATATATGGAGAACGGAGGAGCATGGCTGGGATTCCATGCGGCAGCCTATAATGATGCCGGTACACAGTGGCAGTGGTTTGTCGATTTTTTGGGAGGAGCGGTTTTTTATCGGAACAACTGGCCGCCCCAATCGGCAAAGTTGGTGGTTGATGATACTTCTCATCCGGTAACTAAGGGAATGCCTGCCTCATTCATCTCTCCGATGAATGAATGGTATCAGTGGAAGCCGAGTCCGCGCGAATGCAAGAATGTAAAGGTATTGCTTTCCTTGTCTGCGGAGAATTATCCCATTGGATTTAAAGATACGGTGACTGATGGTGATTTCCCTGTAGTATGGACTCGTACCGATTATAATATGCTTTATATGAATATGGGGCATGGCGGGCGTATCTTTGTAGACCCGACCCAGAATTATTTAATTTATAATGCGCTCCGGTGGCTGATGCGTGACAGGTTCTGATGCGCTATCCGGAGACGGTGTTTCCCCTCATGAGTGCTTCATTTTTCTTTTCCTCTTCTGACTATTGATACTTACTTTCTTTGTGAAAAACGGATCTTTAATTCGTTGAAAATCAACTATGTCATAAAAGAAGGAGTTTACTTTCTCTGTTTACTTGTCTATACATGATTAAAGTTCAGCCTTTACCTTTGCATCGACGAAAGTCAAGAACAAAAAGAGTGTTAACTTTAATAATTTAGTTTATGAAAAAAGAATCTGATTCAAGTCAGGCACTTAAAAAAATGTCATTGATAGGGTGCTTGCTTTTTTTCTTTTCAATCGGAGTGTTTGCCCAGCAACTAACCGTGAAAGGAATCGTGAAAGATGAAACCGGTGAACCAATTATCGGTGCAAGTGTATTGGTCAAGGGAACAACAAATGGAGTGATAACCAATCTCGATGGTAACTTTGTCTTGCAGAACGTAGCTGGAAATGCGACTATTGAAGTTACTTTCGTAGGATTTCTTCCACAAACAGTGAAACCGTCCTCTTCTCCGCTTAATATTATTTTAAAAGAAGATACCCAGACATTGGATGAAGTAGTCGTAGTGGGCTATGGCGTTCAGAAAAAGAGTGTCGTAACAGCTTCAATCGCCAAAGTAAACTCTGAAACATTGGAACAGACATCCCCGGTGCGTATGGATAATGCTTTAAGAGGTTTGGCTTCAGGTGTACAGGTTATTGCCGGTGATGGTCAGCCGGGGGCAGGTACTCGTGTTCGTGTTCGCGGTATCGGTACTATTAACACTGCTGATCCGTTATACATTGTAGATGGTATGCCTCTTGGTGGCGGACTGGACAACATCAACCCCTCTGATATTGAATCTATTGAGGTATTGAAAGATGCCGCTTCCGGTGCTGTTTATGGCGCTCGTGCTGCCAATGGTGTGGTATTGGTAACAACTAAACAAGGAAAACAGGGCAAGGTGCAGGTATCTTACAATATGTCGTTCGGATGGCAGTCTGCTTGGAGAAAGCGTGATATGCTGAATGCAACAGAGTATGCTACATTGATGAACCGGGCGAATGCGGATGCAGGATTACCTGATCGTTATTCGGTAGACCAGATTAAATCTTTCGGTGCCGGAACCGATTGGCAGGATGTCCTTTTCAATGATAATGCTCCGGTTCAGAATCATCAGGTTAGTTTGAGTGGTGCTTCGGAACGTGTGAAGTATTATTTCTCCATGGGCTTCTATGATCAGGAAGGTATTGTGGGTGGTGATTATGGACGTTCCAATTACAAACGTTGGTCATTTCGTTCAAATACAGAGTATACAGTGTTTGATGAAAGTAAAACTCGCAATTGGCTTAAGAGTTTGAAGTTTAATGTCAATGCTTCTTATTCCCGTGTGGAAAGTAAAGGAGGAATCAATGGTTCTTTAACCGGTTCTGTACTGGGTAATGCTCTTTTTATGGATCCTACTATGGCGGTGTATGCCGATGATGAAAGTGAATTGTCACAGTCTTGGGATTATAGTGTGTTCGGTAAGCCTATCCGTGACAAGAAGACCGGCCGTTTATTGCAACTACCTCCGACAGATTTCAATGAATTGGGTAATCCGTTGGCTCTTCTTTCTGGAGATGAAGGAACAAAAAACAATTCGGATAAGATTATAGCTAATCTTTCTATGGATTTCAATATCTGGGATAATTTGCATTATAAGTTTTCTTGGGGTTCTGATTTGGCCTTTTGGGGAAATGACGGATGGAGTCAGCCGACTTACTACAATCAGAAGTCTACTAATAAAGACTCTAATGTATGGTCTCAGATGAATCGCGGTTATACATGGCAGGTTGAAAATGTTCTTTCTTATGATAAAACATTTAATCAGCACTCATTCAATATTGTACTCGGTCAGTCAGCCTCTCGTTATACCAGCCGTCAGTTAGGAGGTAACCGTTATGATTTACCTGAATATATGGGTAATAAGGCAAATATAGACTTTGCTACTGGCTTGCAGTCGGATGGTCGTATGGCTATTTATGGCGGTGCCGGTGACCCCAATTCTTTAGCTTCTTACTTCGGACGTTTGAGTTATAACTTTGCCGAACGTTATATGTTGCAGGTTACTGTACGTCGTGACGGGTCTTCTCGTTTCGGTTCAAATAATAAGTGGGGGACTTTCCCATCAGTTTCTTTAGGCTGGAATCTGACCAACGAACCCTTTATGGAAAAACGTCCCGAGTGGCTGACCAATACAAAAGTGCGTTTGAGTTGGGGTAAGAATGGTAATGAAGCTATCGGTAATTTCCGTTATACAGCTAATGTATCTACCGGTAATAATTATGCTTTCGGTGCAAATGGTGGTGAGAAGATTATTTTGGGAACAAAACCGACCGGTACCCCGAATGCGGATTTGAGATGGGAAGAATCAGAACAATACGATGCTGGTTTGGACTTTGGCTTTTTGAATAACTCTTTCACTTTCACGGTTGATTACTTTGTCAAGAAAACCAATGGAATGTTGAAGGAAATGGCTGTTCCGTCTTATTTGGGTGAATCTAAACCTTGGGGTAATGTCGGTTCTATGAAGAATTCGGGTATCGAAGTTGAAGCAGGCTATAAATTGAGCAGAAAAAACTTTAACTTCTCTACGTCTCTGAATGTAAGTTACTTGAAGAATGAGCTGACTAACTTGGGTAATGCCGATGGTTTTGAGGCTATGGGTAATGTACACCAACTTGGAGATGTGGGTCGTGCAGAAAACGGACAGCCTTATCCTTTCTTTTATGGCTGGAGCACAGATGGTATTTTCCAGAGCGATGCAGAGGCTGCCGAATACAACCAAAAGTACGGCAAAAATGCTGCGGCAGGCGATGTACGTTTTGTGGACTGGGATAAGAATGGCAAGATTGATGATTCAGACCGTCATAATATAGGTAATGGTTATCCGAAGTGGACTTTTGGCTGGAATATCAATGCTTCTTATAAAGGATTTGATCTTAATATGTTGATTTCGGGTGCACTGGGTAGCAAAATCGCTGATGTAACTCGTCGTTTGGATTGTAATTATGTAAACTTGCCTGCTGAGTTTGCCAATAGTTGGACAGAAGAAAATCACAGTACTACGATGCCTCGTTTTAGATTTGACGATAAGGATACCAATAGAAACTGGGGATGGTTCTCTGACCTCTATATTCATAATGGGAATTATGCTCGTATTAAGAATATTCAAGTTGGTTATACATTACCTTCTTCTTTGACAAGTAAGGTCTTTATTTCAAGATTGCGCTTTTATGTGGCAGCTGAAAACCTCCTGACGCTTACAAGTTACAAAGGACTTGATCCCGAGTTGGCTAATGATGCTTTGCCGGGTATCGACCGTGGTTATTATCCGCAGGCTCGTACTTTTACAGTGGGTCTAAATGTTAATTTCTAATATTTTAATGATTGAAGAATATGAAAAAGAATAAATTATATACTTTTGTTGCCTTAGCTCTGATGTTGGGAACAACTTCTTGCGGTGATAGCTTTTTAACGGAAGAACCTTCAAGCAAACTTCCGTTGGATGGATACTATAATAGTGAGGCACGTTGTCTTGAGTCTGCAGTTGCTGCTTACCATCCTATGCAATGGTTCGATTATTTTGGCGGTTGGGCTCCGCTGAATATTGTTTGGGATTCTATGGGAGATGATCTTTATGTAGGTGGTAGTGGAACTTCCGATCAAGGGCAAATACATTTGATTTCCCAGTTTCGTTCAGACCCTCGGAATACAATCGGTGGTGCATGGACGACAGCTTATTCCGGAATCAACCGTTCCATCCGTTTGATTGATAATGCCAATGGTTGCGAAGTTTTGGATGAAACTACACGCAAGGCTTTTGTAGCTGAAGGCAGTACACTTCGTGCTTGGTATTATTTGGTCTTATGGAAATTGTGGGGTAATATACCTCTTTATATGGAGAATCTTACGTTGCCTTATATTGCAGAGCAGAAGTCGGCAACGGAAGTATATAATACAATTATTGAAAATCTTGAACAGGTAATTGATTCTAAGGTTCTTCCCATGAAGCGTGAATCCGGTCAGGAAGGGCGTATGACACAGGCTGCTGCCGAGATGATTTTCGCTGATTATGTGATGTATCAGAAAGATGAGTCTCGCTATGCTAAAGCTTTGTCTTATATGAAAGACATTATTGATTCTCAAAAATATGATTTGGTGGTCGGTGCCGACTACGATTTTTTGTTTGACAATACACATGAGTGGAGCAGTGAAATTATTCTTGATGTGAATTATGTGTCTCAAGGAGGAAAGCGTGACTGGGGAAGCGCAAATGCTACAGGAGGTACGGTTATGCCGACTTTGATTGCTATTCCCGATTTGAATTATAATACGACGGGCGATAATACCAATACAGGAAAGAATGCAGAGTTCTTTGACGGAGGATGGGGTTTTGCTCCTATATCTATAGAATGTTATGAGTCGTTTGAGGAGGGTGATCTCCGTCGTGATATTGCGTTGATTAATTTGGAACAATATACGATGGATATGCTGAAAGTAGGTAAGGTCGTTACTTACGGATCACGTTATCAGCAGACTGGTATCAATCTTCGTAAATATCAGGCTCGTCCTGGTTATAATGAAGGATATGTCGGAGCAAATAACATGAACTGGACCAATAATCTTCACCTCTATCGTTTTGCCGGGACTTTATTGAATGCGGCAGAGTTGGCTTTGGCTACAGGGGATAACAGTGCTGCACAAAATTATTTCGATAGAGTGCGTACACGTGCCGGTTTGGGACAAAAGCCTGTAAGTGTTGATAATATCTTGGAAGAACGCCGTCATGAATTTGTCGGTGAAGGTAAGCGTTATTTTGATCTTGTCCGCACTGATAGAGCTGCTTCTGTATTGGCTAAAGGTGCCGGTAGAATACCTGAGGCTAATAAACTTAGAAAATTACAGTGGGTGAAGAATAGTGATATGCAGGAAAATAAGGGTGGTCAGTATGATAAGTTTATCCTTGTTCCGAAGTCTGAACTTCCGGCAAAACTCTTTGAAGGAGAAGGAAATAAGAACAATTATGCTGAAGGTAAGGATGGTCGTAAACTGTATTGGACTTGTGCGAAAACAGAGTGGAAAACTACTGGTACGGCTGTGCCGGAACGCGAAGCTTGGACAGCGACTAAGAAGTACATTCCTATTCCACAGAGTGAAATAGAAGCGGCTAAAGGCACTATTATACAAAATGAATATTGATTTTTGTTATGACTGGTTAGGTTAATAGGTAATATATAGTTAGGATGCGGGATATTCCACTGTTGATAATTTGATAGATTTGATTGCTGGAATATCCCCTTTTTTTAAGAGAATACCATGAAACATTTGAAATTATTTTCGGCTTGTTTGCTTATGTTGCCTTTCTTTGCTTGTACACAGCAAGGAGGGAAAGAAAACGTCATAGAGCAGAAAGTGGATGAACTGTTGGGCAAGATGACCCTACAGGAGAAAGTCGGTCAGATGAATCAGTTGAGTCCGAATGGGGATGTTGAGGAAATGGCCGCATTGATAAGAGAGGGAAAAGTTGGTTCGTTTTTAAATCTGACCAATCCCGAGTTAGTAAATAAAGTACAGGAAATTGCTGTGAAAGAATCACGCTTGGGTATCCCTGTTTTGATGTCCCGTGATGTGATTCACGGATATAAGACTATTTTTCCTATTCCGCTAGGACAAGCGGCGACTTTCAATCCGCAGATTGTGGAGGACGGTGCACGTGTGGCCGCTGTTGAGGCTTCGGCAGATGGCATCCGTTGGACCTTTGCTCCTATGATTGATGTGTCTCGTGATGCCCGTTGGGGGCGTATGGCGGAAAGTTGCGGTGAAGATCCTTATTTGAATGCTGTCATGGGAGTGGCCATGGTAAAAGGTTTTCAAGGAGATTCGTTGAAGGCTCCGACTTCCATAGCAGCTTGTGCCAAGCACTTTGTAGGTTATGGGGCTTCGGAAGCTGGAAAGGACTATAATTCGACATTTATACCCGAGCGTCTGCTCCGTAATGTGTATCTGCCACCTTTCGAGGCAGTTGCCAAGGCGGGATGCGCCACTTTTATGACTTCTTTTAATGATAATGACGGAGTGCCTTCTACCGGGAATAGCTTTATATTGAAAGAGGTGCTACGTAATGAATGGGACTATGACGGTATGGTGGTGACCGACTGGGCCTCGGCCACTGAAATGATTCCTCATGGGTTCTGCAAAGATCGTAAGGAAGTAGCGGAAAAGGCGGTGAATGCCGGGGTGGACATGGAGATGGTAAGCGGTGCTTTCATTGAAAATCTGGAAGCGTTGGTTAAAGAAGGGAAAGTATCTGAGGCTGCCATTGATGATGCAGTCCGCAATATTTTGCGCTTGAAGTTTCGTTTGGGATTGTTTGATCATCCATACGTGGTGACAGAACAGACTGTGAAATATGCACCGGAGCATTTGGCGAAGGCGAAAGAGGCTGCAGAACAGTCTGTCATTTTGTTGAAGAACGATAATGCAATATTGCCATTGAACGAGAAAGTCCACACGGTAGCTGTTGTCGGTCCGATGGCGGATGCACCGCACGACCAGTTGGGAACATGGGTGTTCGATGGTGAAAAGGAGTACACACAGACTCCGTTGAAGGCATTGCAGGAAATATATGGGGAGAAAGTACAAATAATATATGAGCCGGGATTGGCGTATAGCCGCGACAAACGTACGGAAGGCATTGCCAGAGCAGTCGCTGCCGCCCGTCGTGCTGATGTGGTTCTGGCTTTTGTAGGTGAGGAAGCCATTCTTTCGGGAGAGGCGCATTCCTTGGCCGATTTGAATTTGCGTGGAGCGCAGCAGGAACTGATAGAGGCTTTGTCTAAAACAGCCAAGCCACTGGTAACAATTGTAATGGCGGGACGCCCGCTGACCATTGGCAAGGAAGTGAATGAATCCAGCGCTGTTCTTTATTCGTTTCATCCGGGCACAATGGGCGGTCCTGCTTTGGCGGATATTTTGTTTGGTAAAGTGGTTCCAAGTGGAAAGACTCCGGTTACTTTCCCGAAGATGGTGGGACAGTCACCTATCTATTATGCTCATAATCATACCGGACGTGCGCCGAGTGGCAAAGAAACATTGATTGACGACATTCCGGTGGAAGCAGGACAAACATCTTTGGGGTGTAGCTCTTTTTATATGGATGCAGGTTTTGGTCCTTTGTTTCCCTTCGGATATGGATTGTCCTATACTACTTTCGGTTACGATAAGCTAAACTTGTCTGCTGATAAGCTGAGAACCGGTGAGACATTAACTGCCTCTGTCAATATAACCAATACAGGAGAATATGCAGGTACGGAAGTCGTCCAATTGTATATTCGCGACAAAGTAGGTTCAGTCACCCGGCCCGTAAAAGAACTGAAAGGTTTCCAGCGTGTGACATTGCAGCCGGGTGAGACAAAAACGGTGACTTTTAATTTGCCTGTGAGTGATTTGGCATATTGGAACATAGATATGAAGAAAGTCGTAGAACCGGGTGAGTTCACTTTGTGGTTGGGAACAAACAGTGATGAGGGACTTTCTGCTGATTTAGAAGTGATTGATTAATAATTTGATAGGTATGAAAAATATATTTTATGCATTTTTGCTGACAGGAATGTTTGCTTCATGTCAACAAAAACAGGCACAGACAGATGAACTTGTGCCAGCTCCTGAATCATTTGTACGTGTGTCAGGACAGGATTTGATTCAGCCGGATGGAAGCAAACTTTTTATTAAAGGTACTAATTTAGGCAACTGGCTGAATCCCGAAGGCTATATGTTTGGTTTCAACAAAACCAATTCGGGGCGTTTCATCGATGAGATGTTCTGCCAGATGGTAGGACCGGACTTTGTGGATGAGTTTTGGAAGCAGTTCAAGGACAACTACATTACTCGCAAGGATGTGGAGTTCATCGCTTCAACCGGCGCCAATACCATCCGTCTTCCTTTCCATTACAAACTCTTTACAGAAGAAGACTATATGGGACTAAAAGCCAATCAGGACGGATTTGCCCGTGTGGACAGTGTGGTCAACTGGTGCCGTGACAATCAGCTGTATCTCATTCTTGATATGCACGATGCTCCCGGTGGACAGACCGGAGATAATATTGATGACAGCTACGGATATCCTTGGCTGTTCGAAAGTGAGTCCAGTCAGCAGTTGTTCTGTAATATTTGGCGCAAGATAGCCGATTATTATAAAAATGAGCCGGTGATACTGGGCTATGAACTGATAAATGAGCCTATTGCACCTTATTTTGCAGATATGGAGGAACTGAATGCCAAACTCGAACCTCTGCACAAACGGGCGGTAAAGGCAATCCGTGAAGTGGATAATAACCATATTATCCTGATAGGTGGTTCGCAGTGGAATGGTAACTTTAAACCGTTTAAGGATGCCAGATATGATGATAAATTGATGTACACTTGTCACCGTTATGGTGGAGAACCTACCAAGGCTGCAATTCAGGAAATCATTAATTTCCGTGATAGCGTGAACCTGCCGATGTATATGGGTGAAATAGGACATAATACTGATGAATGGCAGGCTGCCTTTTGCAAGGTGATGGAGGAAAACAACATTGGTTATACTTTCTGGCCTTACAAGAAAAAGGATGGTTCCTGCTTCATGGGCATCAAAGCTCCCGAAAATTGGGAACAGATAATTGCCTTCTCGGAAGCACCGCGCAGCACCTATAAGGAGATACGGGATGCACGTCCCGACCAGGAATTGATGAAGAAGGCGATGATTGATTTTATAGAAAACAGTAAATGTGAAAATTGTGTGCCGCAAGTGGGCTATATCCGTTCGCTGGGTTTGCAGATTGAAGAGTAAACTTTGAATGTTAGTTGTCTAAAACGGAGTTTATTAACCGGCAGGGGCGGATTCAACCCGCTCTTACGAAGCTAAATTATCATTTAACGGCAAAGACAGTAAAAATTAAATAAAGAAGAATTATGAAGAAAATAATAGTATCGGGTATGCTGACCCTGACACTTATCAGTGGGGTACGGGCGCAGACTACCCCCATTTATTTGGATGAAACAAAACCTGTAGAGGAAAGAATAGAAGATGCACTCAGTCGCATGACTTTGGAAGAAAAAGTAGCAATGACTCATGCTCAGTCCAAATTTTCTTCTCCGGGTGTGCCCCGTTTAGGGATTCCTGAATTTTGGATGACAGATGGTCCTCATGGTATCCGTCCCGAAGTGTTGTGGGACGAATGGGAGCAAGCCGGCTGGACAAATGACTCGTGTGTGGCTTTTCCGGCTTTGACTTGTCTGGCAGCTACTTGGAATCCTGAAATGTCCTTGCTCTATGGAAAAAGTATTGGTGAAGAGGCGCGTTATCGTAACAAGAACGTACTGTTAGGTCCCGGAGTGAACATTTACCGTACTCCGCTGAATGGGCGTAACTTTGAGTATATGGGGGAAGACCCTTATTTGGCAGGAAAGATGGTCGTGCCTTATATACAGGGAGTACAACAAAACGGAGTAGCTGCATGTGTGAAACATTATGCATTGAACAATCAAGAAGTGAACCGCCACACCACAAACGCTATTGTAGATGATCGTACATTGTATGAAATTTATCTGCCGGCTTTCAAAGCAGCTGTACAGGAAGGAAAAGCTTGGTCTATCATGGGCTCTTACAATCTTTATAAGAATCAGCACGGTTGTCATAACCAATATTTGCTGAATGATATTCTGAAAGGAGAATGGGGGTTTGACGGTGTTGTGGTTTCCGACTGGGGCGGTGTACATGATACTGAAGAAGCTGTCCGTAACGGATTGGATATGGAATTCGGTAGCTGGACAAACGGATTGTCGAATGGTGCCAGTAATGCTTATGATAACTACTATTTGGCACATCCTTACTTGAAACTTCTAAAGGAAGGCAAAGTAGGAACAAAGGAACTTGATGATAAAGTAAGACGCATCCTTCGTCTGGCCTATCGTACAACTATGGACAGAACCCGTCCCTATGGTTCTCTCTGTTCTGAGGCACATTTTGCTGCTGCCCGTCATATTGGCGAGGAAGGCATCGTACTGTTGCAGAACCGCAACAATGTGCTGCCTGTCGACTTGAACAAAGTCAAAAAGATTGCTGTCATCGGTGAGAATGCCATAAAAATGATGACTGTGGGAGGGGGAAGCTCTTCACTGAAAGTTAAATATGAACTTTCTCCGTTGGAAGGAATTAAGAAAAGAGTAGGAGACAAGGTGGAAGTGGTTTATGCACGTGGCTATGTGGGTGATCCGTCAGGAGAATATAACGGAGTGAAATCCGGTCAGAATCTGGCAGACAACCGCTCTCCGGAAGAACTGATAGCTGAGGCTGTAAAGGTGGCTGAAGATGCGGATTATGTCATCTTTATCGGTGGTCTGAACAAAAGTGCACATCAGGATTGTGAAGATGCAGACCGTAAGGAACTTGGTTTGTCGTATGGGCAGGATAAAGTGATTGCTGCGTTAGCACAGGCTAATGAGAACTTGGTAGTTGTGAATATTTCGGGCAATGCGATAGCTATGCCATGGGTAAAGGAAGTCCCGGCCATTGTTCAGGCATGGTATCTGGGTACGGAAGCGGGCAATACCATTGCTTCGGTATTGGTAGGTGATGTGAATCCGTCCGGCAAGTTGCCGTTTACCTTCCCTGCTTCTTTAGAAGATATCGGTGCACATAAATTGGGGGAATATCCGGGTGTGCTCAGAACGGATGGAAGTAACATTTTAGATGAAAAATACAATGAAGGTATTTTTGTGGGTTATCGTTGGGCCGATAAAGAAAAGACAAAACCATTATTCCCTTTCGGCCATGGATTGAGCTATACTACCTTTAAATATGGAAAAGCTGTAGCCGACAAGAAGGTCATGGGACAAGATGAAGTGCTGACCGTCACTGTACCTGTTACCAATGCTGGCAGTCGGGAAGGTTCGGAAGTGGTACAACTTTATATCAGTGATTTGAAATCATCTTTGCCTCGTCCTGTTAAGGAATTGAAAGGTTTCAGTAAAGTAAGATTGGCTCCGGGAGAAACCAAGGAAGTGACATTTACCATCGGTAAAGAGGCATTGAGTTTCTTTGATGATGGCCGTCACAAATGGGTGGCAGAACCGGGCAAGTTTGAAGCGATAGTCGCTACTTCGGCAATAGATATTAAATCAAAAGTATTGTTTGAATTGAAATAGAGATGATTGGGGGCTAGGCTTCTGCAAGGAGTTTTTATTTAAGTGTCTATTAGCGTTATGATTGATGTAGTCATAACGCTAATTTTATACTATATATTTTATTTTGATAGGTAAAGTCGTAAGAATGAAGAAAAAAGCATATATTTGCAACTTCCAACTATAAGTTTTATCGTAGATTATTATACATAAAAAAGATACAATGAAAAGAATAATTCCATTCTTGCTGTCTGTTTCTCTCCTCTATTCTTGTCATCAGGAGGAAGAGGTCAGTCTGCCGGACAATGGGCCGGAAATAAATCTTGCTGAGCTGGGACTATCTGAAAATGATGTTGTACAGGGACGTATGCGCATTAAACTGAAAGAGGAACCTGCCGGAAATTTGAGTGAGCGAAGCGCTGACGGCGGTATATCTGCACGAATTAAAATGATAGGCCGTTCTGCATCGGCATTGAAAATAACCCGCATGGAACGTACTTTTCCCCATGCTGGAAAATATGAAGAACGTACACGCCGTGAGGGATTGCATTTATGGTATGATGTCTGGTATTCGGAGGATGTTTCTGTGGCGCGTGCGGCCGGTGAGGTTTCGGTTCTGGAAGGGATAGAAATAGCTGCACCTATTGTGAAGGTGAGATCGTTGGGTATGAATGAACCGGTTTGGCGTGCCATTGATTTCAATGATACTTTTATTGACAAGCAGTGGTATCTGGAAAATCCGGGTACAGAGGCGTGGCAACAACCGGGTGCTGATATCCGGGTGTCTGATGCCTGGAAAGAATGTACCGGGGATCCCCGTATTATTGTTGCAGTGATGGACGGAGGCATCCAGGTGAACCATCCCGATTTGGTGGATAATATATGGGTGAACGAAGGAGAAATCCCCGGAAACGGTATCGATGATGACGGGAATGGTTATATAGATGATGTGAATGGCTATAATTTCATGTATGATTCAGGCAAACTAACTCCCATGAAACATGCTACGCATGTGGCGGGAATCATTGCAGCAAGTGGAAATAACGATAGGGGAATTGCCGGAATAGCAGGAGGAAACGGTACTGCGGGAAGTGGCGTGAGACTGATGTGTACTCAAGTGCTGGGCTCTGTAGGCTCCAATAATACGGCTGCGGCCATTAAATATGGTGCCGATAATGGAGCGGTTATCAGTCAAAACAGTTGGGGATACAATACGACCACTACCAGCACCTCATATATTGATCCTGCGGATAAGGAAGCAATTGACTATTTTATTAAATATGCCGGGTGCGACAATGATGGTAACCAGTTGCCTGACAGCCCGATGAAAGGCGGCATTGTTATCTTTGCTGCAGGCAATGATAATGTGTCTAACCCCGGTACGGCTTCTCCGGCCGATTATGAGCCGGTAGTGTCGGTGGCTGCCATTGCTCCGGACTATACGAAGGCTTCTTATTCCAATTATGGTTCATACATTGATATTTCGGCTCCAGGAGGTAACCTGAATGGTAATGGGATGGTGTATAGTACTATTCATAATTCTTCTTATGGGGATATGAGTGGAACTTCTATGGCTTGTCCGATGGTGTCGGGGGTAGCGGCTTTGGTTATTCAGAAATATGGATTGAGCGAGAGGGAATTTACTCCTGATAGGCTGAAAGAAATACTCTTCAAGAGTGCCTATGATGTAGATGCTTATAATCTGAAATATGCCGGACAGCTTGGCTATGGTTGTGTAGACGCTGCTGCGGCATTGAATATTGAGGTGACGGATGAGACACCGACGTTGACTTTGAAAAACAATAAAGTAAGTGATGGAAGTTTGCTCTTTTGGGTGAACTATCAGTTGGCCGGTAATGCACGTATCATTATTTATAACAGTACGGGCGGGAAGGTACTTGATGCGAAGAGGGGAGTGATGGCGATGTCTATGACAACAATAGATGTAAGCAAGTTGGCTGCCGGATATTACACGATGGAATATCAATGCAACGGTCATACGATGAAACAAAACTTTATTAAATATTAATCCGGTAGAAGAAAGAAATAGTAAAATATGAAGAAAACAATATTTTGTGTAGTAGCTTTGGGCATGTTTGTTGCCGGTGCTTATGGGCAGGATGAAGTAACTGCTATCAATACGGGAGCTGCCAACTTTCTGACTATTATGCCCGATGCTCGTACGGCTGCATTGGCTGGCGCAGGTGTTTCACTCACCGGCAATGAGAATGCCATCTTTTTGAATGGTGCTACTGTTGTGGCAGATAAGAATACTCAGGGTGGTGCTTCTTATACGTATGCTCCATGGATGCGCGATTATCAGTCAGGATACTCGCTACATACGCTGGGAGGTTTTTATAAGATAGACGAGAAGAATGTGATATTGGCGGGTTTCCGTTATTATAACTATCCGAAGTTAGGTGCCCTTGAGACCGGAGGGGAGAGTATACGTCCGAAGGAACTGGCTGCTGAAGTGGGGTATGCCCGTGAGTTAATTAAGAACCTTTCCGTATCTGCTACTTTTCGTTATATCTATTCGGATATGGGAAAGGTAGGCAACGACCAGGGAGCAAGTACGGTCGCCTTTGACTTGGGTGCATTTTACAGGAAGGCAATAGCCCGGATGGAAGGTGCGAGTTGGACTGCCGGATTACAAGTGAGCAATCTGGGACCGAAGATAAAGTATCCCAAGTCCAGTGAGTCTCTGCCGATGATGGCTAAAGTGGGCGGTTCGGTCGACTTACCGTTTTCACAGATGCACCGCTTGATGGTGACAGCCGATTTAGGTTATCGCTTGGCCCCTTCGGATGTGGAGGCAGTGAATGTAAGTGCCGGAGCAGAATATACGTTGGCGGAGCATTTTATGTTTCGGGGTGGTTATCATTATGGAGACAAGGAAAAAGGAGATCATAGTTTTGCTACAGTAGGTGCAGGAATGAACCGCTACGGTGGACATCTGGATTTTGCATGGCTGTTTGCATCAGATGACTGTCCGTTCCGAAATACGTTTTGGGTGACTCTTGGATATTCTTTCTGATAGTATAAATTAAAATGGCTGTTCATTGCTGGGCAGCCATTTTAATTCATGTCGTGTTATGGTCATGTTTAATGGCTATTGTTTGTTTGCTTCATACGGCCAATCAACAGGTAGTTATTGTCATTCTCTTGGATGGAGCCTGCCAGTGTGCTGATTTTTTCCTTCATTTCGGGTGACAGGTCGGTTTTCTTGAGTGCTTCCTCCAGTTCTTCTTTCAATACGTTGGGATCGATGTTTCGAATATAATGCCCATTTCGGCAACTTGCGAACCAAAAAGTTTCTCCGTTTCCCAAAAAGTCATTGTACACTTTGTATAATCCTCCTTTCAGCGTCTTCTTGTCTACAATAAAGTTTCGGTGCTCTCTTGTTTCGCTACTGCCGTGATTGTCTGTTTGCTCCATTTTTCCTACAACAGTCCCAATAAAGCAAGTCGGGTATTCGTATTGCCAGTGAATTGGAGCTTTTCCACTAGAAAAATGGATGGTAAAGGTCGGTTGCAGCTTATTCTGGGTATAGTCGTAGTGATACAAGGTATCAGCTTTTTCTATATGAAAGTCCAGAAAGGAGAAATCGAAGGCTTCCGTGTTGTTGTTATGGTAAATGTCGTTGCTGTAATCGGGCTTCATCTCTTTCATGGGAGGAAGTTCGGCAAGGCGGTTGCCTTCGAAGTCTTGCACCCAAATCATTCTTGGATTATTTTTCCAAGGCAGTGTGGCTACAGTAATTTGCCCTTTGTCTCCGTCTACATGGAATACGGATTTGGGGAGTACCCATTTTTCCGATTCACCTATCAGTGGAATGTTTTTTTGCAACTCTCCGTTCAGATTGTAAGTGATGAGTTTGGTTGCATTCCATGGCATGAGGTAGATGCGGTTGTGTTTTTCATCCAGTTGAAAAGGCCCTACCTGAGTGTATTCTCCGGGACCGTTTCCCACTGAGCCGATGTTACGCAAGAACTTCCCTTTACGGTCGAATAATTTGAAAGGTATGTTTTGAGAACAGTGGATTAGGATGTAGTTGTCTGATACGACTACACTGCTGTTCCTTACCAGGGCTTCGTCCTTATTGTCCAACTTTACAATTTCCAAATCTTCGATGAAATAACTGAGTGGCAGGTGGATGGAATCTTTAACGGCTGTCCAATCGCATACCATGAGGGTGGTTCCGTTTGTTTCCACTTTGGCTGCCACAGTAGGCAGCTCGTTCCATATTCTTGAATCGCCTGATGCTGTGTTGTCGCTCTCTTTTTGTTTGCTGTTGCAGGCTGTTATCATCAAGGTAGCCAGCACAAAAAATAAATGTGGTTTCATACTTTGTTGTTTTAAAATTTACCGCAAAGTTAGGAATGAAAGGAATCTGATTATAAAATCGTGATGGACAATTATGGAATATTATATCGTTGTATATTAGCTGTTTAGCTATCTTTTATGATGGACAATTAATACTTTTGCAGGTATTCGTCCAATGAAATTCCTTCATCGGAGGTGATACCGAGCTTTTCTTTCATGCGTAGCTTTTTTTTGCTGACAGAGTTTCGGCTTATACAGTAAATGTTCGACATATCGTGTAGGCTGACATTGATTTTTATCAGGCAGCAGAAGTTAATGTCCGCTATACTCAATGTGGGAAATTTCTGTTTCAGGCGGGTTGTGAAATGGTCATAGTTACTGTCGAGTACGACTCTTATTTCCCGCCATTCATTTTCTGTTAATGATATTTGCCGATTACTGTTTTTATCTTCTTCCGTATCGTTGTCCAAAGAGGGCAGTTTTTTGAACACTTCCATCTTACGAAGCAGTTCTTCGCGTAACATGCTTGCCTTCTCTCTGAGGACGCTTAGTTCTTCCGCTTGTTTCAGTAGTTTGTTTTCTTGCTTTAGCCGTTCGCTTTCCTGTTGGAGGATTCTTTTCATTTCCTCTTTTTTCTTGTATTGGAGATAATACAAGAAAGCGGTGACAATCATTGAGAGGATGAATGTGAGCAGCAATATGAGATTGATATGGCGTTGGCGTACAATTTCCAATGCATTGATTTCTGTTTCCAGTTTCAGCTCGTTAAACTGGCTGGCACTGGCCTGATTGTTATAGGCTGAGTAGATGTTGTGAAGGAAAGCAATAGCATTTTCATGTTTGCGGAATGCCTTTTCGGGAGATCCGCTTTGCTCGTACAGATAAGAGAGGCGTAGTGCGGCTTCGCTTGCCAAGAATATATTGCTTGACTGGGATACCAGATTGTAGTAATAGTAGGCGGAGTCTTGCTGGTGCATGAGTTCATAAACATGGGCTTTGTACATGTTGTGCAGAGGAATGTCACTGCGTTTCATGTTCCGGCGGGACTGTTGTAAGGATTGCAGGGCTTCGGAGAACTGCCTTTGAGCTACATATAGGTCGGTGTATTCTTTGGCAAGGCTATATGCGAATTCGCTATCTTTATCTCTTGTGGCATAGGCTTTGGCAGAATCCAGCATTTCTTTTGCGACTTCAAATTCTCTTAGCCCGAGTAGTGTCTGGGCTTTTTCCCGATAATAATGCTTGAGGTGTAGATGGGTGGTGTCTATTGCCATCTTTTTGTTGATGTAAGCCAAAGTAGAATCTGCCCTTCCTATTTGTTTAAAGAATTGTGTTTTATAGATATAAGTGCGTACAAGCTCTTTGGGACATTGTTGTACGATGGCTTCTTTTTCGATTATTTGAAGCATGGAATCGGCTTTATCATATACTTGGTTGTATAGGAATTGCCTGTATTTTATGTGGTTTATCTCTCTCAAGTTTATTGTATCTTTCATCTTTTCATAATGTTGGGACAACTTTTCTATTTTCTCAGAGGAATGCAGGATGAAAGGCTGGGGGGCGACGCTGAACTGAATCCGCCAATAGGTGTAAACGTCTTCTCCTCCTAATTCTTCGGGTACGATTCTGTTTAAGTAAGTGAGGGTGCTGTCTATTTGTTTGTCTGCATAGAATTGTTCAGCTTTTTGCAGCCATAAGGTATCTTCTCGTACAGAACAGGCAGTAAAGAAGAAGAGTAAGGAAAGTATCGGAAGAGACTGTAACTTCATGAGAGTATTGGAGGGGAATGAAAAGAGGATGTCCCAGTTTTGATGAAACATCCTCTGTATAAATAAAATTCAGTTTTATTCGATATTATTTGGCGAAGCTTACCGCACGTGTCTCGCGGATAACCGTAATTTTCACTTGTCCCGGATAAGTCATCTCATCTTGAATCTTCTTTGCTATTTCTCCTGACAGGCTTTCGGTTTGCTTATCGTCAATCTTGTCGGCACCTACGATAACACGCAATTCACGACCGGCTTGGATGGCGTAGGTCTTTGTTACTCCCGGATAAGACATTGCCAACTGTTCGAGGTCATTCAAGCGTTTGATATATGCCTCTACAATTTCTCGGCGCGCTCCCGGACGTGCACCTGAGATAGCGTCACATACCTGAACGATAGGAGCCAGCAAACTGGTCATTTCCGTCTCGTCATGGTGAGCACCGATAGCGTTGCAAATATCCGGTTTTTCTTTGTATTTCTCGGCTATCTTCATACCCAGCAGTGCGTGTGGCAATTCAGGTTCTTCATCTGGCACTTTACCAATATCATGCAAGAGTCCGGCACGTTTGGCTTTCTTCGGATTCAGTCCCAATTCTGATGCCATTACAGCGCAGAGGTTTGCAGTTTCTCGTGCATGCTGTAATAAGTTCTGACCATAGGAAGAACGATATTTCATTTTACCGATAATACGGATTAATTCGGGGTGTAAACCATGAATACCCAAGTCGATAGTGGTACGCTTACCGGTTTCGATGATTTCATCTTCTACTTGTTTGCGTACTTTGGCAACCACTTCTTCGATACGTGCCGGATGAATACGTCCGTCTGTTACCAACTGATGAAGTGCTAGGCGGGCAATTTCGCGACGAACCGGGTCGAATGCGGAAAGTACGATAGCTTCCGGAGTGTCGTCCACTACAATTTCAACGCCTGTTGCAGCTTCCAAAGCACGAATATTGCGTCCTTCACGGCCGATGATACGACCTTTGATTTCATCTGATTCAATATGGAATACAGTGACGGAGTTTTCGATTGCTGTTTCTGTGGCAACTCGCTGAATGGACTGGATGACGATTCGTTTGGCTTCCTTGTTGGCTGTCAACTTGGCGTCGTCCATAATATCATTAATATAAGAGGCAGCTTGGGTTTTGGCTTCCTCTTTCAAAGATTCCACCAAACGTTCTTTTGCTTCCTCGGCAGACAAACCGGACAGTGCTTCCAGTTTTTCGCGTTCCTGCATTTGCAGTTTGTCCAATTCTTCTTTCTTCTTGTCTACAATCACAATTTGCGCTTCCAAGTTTTCCTTGATAGCTTCAGCTTCTGTACGTTTGCGCTGTACTTCTTCCTGTTTCTGATTCAGCATCAGTTCGCGCTGTTTCAATTTGTTTTCGGCTTGCTGGATTTTCTGGTTGCGCAATGCAACCTCTTTTTCCAAATCCGCCTTTTTATTTAAGAATTTCTCCTTAACTTCGAGAAGCTTGTTCTTCTTGATTACTTCAGCTTCTGTTTGTGCTTCCTTAATGATGATGTCATACTTCGATTTCAGGCCATATCTGAAAAGCATGTATGATAACCCACCACCTACAGCGAAACACACAATTGCTATTATTACTGTTGTTACCATTGTTATTAATTTATATAAATAAAAAACGCACAACCATTCTGTCAAGAACCCTTCTCTTGACAGTTAAGTTGTGCGTGAATATCCTTAATTTAAAAATTTAAACTATTCGTTTTTACTAAGATACTGCTCTATCTCTTTCGTCAGCTCTTTCAACTTCTCCTGATAAGGTTCAGTATTATTTCTGTCTTTCATAGAAATGTTTTCAAAAGCTAATTCCAACGCAGCCATTGCCCAATGCCTTGTGGGGCTGAAATCAGGAAAACGGCTACGGTATTTGTTTAGTTTATTATCAATCTGTTTGGCAGCGTTCCTATATAACAGTTCATCTTCCCGACGAATAGTTAAAGGGTATCTTTCGTTGTCAATCAGTAAATGTATTTTCATCACATCGTCCATCATACTATCGTTTTATTGTTTTAAAATCCTATTGGCCTTTTAATAAAGCGATGCATCTGTCGACTTCACGCACGAGCTTTGACAACCTTTGCTTCGTATCTTTGATATCATTATCGTGGATACTGATTGTCCTAGCCATTTTTAAATTGGTATACATTACTTCCAATTCTTTGCGACTATCTTCTACTTGTTCTATCTTTTCGTCTTTTTCGGCGAGAAGTTGCTTTAACTGAGCATTTTCACGCGTTAATTCATCGTGCAAATACATAAAATGTCTCAGTCTTGCTTCAAAAGTACTTAATAGCTTTTTGTCTTCTTCAGTCATTTTATACCAAAATTGTACACAAATATATAGGATTGAAAGCAAACAAGAAAATATTTTGAGGGGAATTTATCAATTCCGGTCAAAAAACTTTTTTTTCAGTCTTTTACGACTCCTTTTTTACTGCCTCCTTGCCGGTTTACTTTTTCAGTGTTTTATATGAAAGAATATGCCAAGTGATACCAATGGCTATGGCAAGTAATACAATTTTCAACCAAAGATAAGGAGCTATTTGGAAAATGCAATAACTTAGGGTTATCCATATCAGTGATACGGAAATAACTTTTGCGCGTAAGGGGATGGCGCGGTATTCACGGAAATTTTTAATATAAGGTCCCAGTTGTTTTTGATGGATTAGCCAACTGTACAGACGTGGAGAACCGCGAAAATAGAGTGCGGCGGATAACAATAAAAAAGGGGTGGTAGGCAGAAGAGGTACAAAGATGCCAATAATGCCTAATGCCAGTGATATCGTTCCTGTGACGGTATAGAAAATTTTCATGGATGCAAATATAGACCAAAAAATGAAAAAATACGGATTACTGTTCTATATTCTTAGATTTTATAATGTATCTTTGCATCTACACACCGAGGTGACATTAGGTGTAAGTTCTTTCTAAATATAAACTAAAGCAATGTATACAGTAATTAAGCGAATGGAAGTATCGGCTTCGCACAGCCTGAAACTTTCGTATAGAAGTAAATGTGAGAATTTGCATGGTCACAATTGGATTATTACAGTTTATTGCCGTTCGGAGGTGCTGAATGAAGACGGGATGGTGGTGGACTTTACCCATATCAAAGAGGCTGTGATGGGGCGTTTGGATCATCAAAATCTGAATGAGGTACTTCAATTTAATCCTACGGCCGAAAATATTGCACATTGGATTTGTGAGCAAATACCCTTTTGTTTTAAAGTTGAAGTCCGCGAATCGGAAGGTAATACTGTGATATATGAAAAAGATTAATGAGATTTTTTATAGTTTGCAGGGTGAAGGATATCATACAGGTATTCCTGCCATATTTGTCCGCTTTTCGGGATGCAATATGAAGTGTTCTTTTTGCGATACGTCACATGAAGACGGGGTAATGATGAGCGATGAAGAAATAATATCGGAAGTCGTTAAGTATCCTGCTCCTATGGTTATTCTTACCGGTGGCGAACCGGGTTTGTGGATTGACGAAGCTTTGGTGGATGCTTTGCATAATGAAGGAAAATATGTCTGTGTCGAGACTAACGGTATGTGTGTGCTGCCGAACAATATAGACTGGGTGACTTGTTCGCCAAAAGAAGGAGGGGAAATAAAGTTAAACCATATAGATGAGGTGAAGGTTGTCTATGTAGGACAAGATGTATCTGTTTATCTGGATTTGCCTGCTCAGTATTATTTTATGCAGCCTTGTTCCTGTTCCAATACCGAGGAAGTAATTGCTTATATTCTGAAGCATCCCGAATGGCGGTTGAGCCTGCAGACTCATAAGTTATTGCAAATACCTTGATGTCTTTTTTTGCAATAAGAATGCTCTTAAGAAAAAGTTGATATCAAGTTGCTTTCACACGTTTCACTCTCTGAAACCCTTTATTCATCGGTTTTTTGGGTGAAAAGAACTTTTAAGGGGTGAATGGATTGCTTTCACACGGAAACCCTTATGAACAGCAAGTTCCCGGTGATTGTGAAACGTGAAAGGAAGTCTTGTCAACTTTCTTTCGGGACTCAATTTATTCATTAAATCAGCGAGAAAATTCAGAGGAAAGTGTGTTGAAAAAAGACCTTGGTCTTTCCGCAAAACATCTTGTTCTTTTTAAAAAAGAACAAAGTCTTTTTCTAAAAGCTGATGAAGCTTTTGGCGGCACATTGTCTGTTTTTTATTATTCTAGGGGGGCAAATATCATATCACAAACAAAGGGAAGAATAAGCCGTTTCTTAGGGTCGGTCAAGGTCTTTTAAACGGAAGATTATTACAGTCTCCGGCAGCGGACTGTATAGTCCGTTGCAGTGGACCGTACAGTCCATTGACGTAGACCGTACAGTCCACTGCCGGAGACTGTAGTAATCCGACGGACAGACAGGCATAACCGAAAGGACGAAAACGTTTAGTCCGGCTAATGAAACGACTTAGGGAGCTCAAAAAACGTATGCAGAGGTTGAAAACCGGAGGAGACAACATCAGGCGACAGGTGTTTGATTGATATGTTACCTCCCCCCAAGAATAATGACTGCCTCCTTATCACCCACAGGGGTTTCTGACTGTTCCGATATCATCTCTATCTATCAAGATGAGACCGGTGCTTTGTGGTTTGGTTCACTGGAAGGGGATAGTCGAGGCTTTGCACTATATAAAAAAGGTTGTATCAATGTATTGACACAACCTTTTTATTTGCACGGGAGGAGAGGCTCGAACTCCCGACACCCGGTTTTGGAGACCGGTGCTCTACCAACTGAGCTACTCCCGTGTTTGCGGCTGCAAAGGTAGTGTAATATTTGAAATATACAAACTTATTTATGAAAAAATATTTTTTTTCTTATTCGTTCAATAACCCTAATTCGCTGAACATGACCCGATAAGCTGCAGCTTTTTTTTCTAGTGCCAAAGGATAGGCACGGCTGGAAGAAGGCATTCTATATAATTTCATAGTCTTCTCTCCAAATTCGAACGGTTCGCTTGTACCTACGGTTGGCTCTTTTACGTCTATTTGTTCGCGGATAATGTCTGTTGCCTTCTGTCCGGTGGTAACAATGGCTTTGCACATCGGAATTTGTTTTAGTAACAGGCTGATATCTGTTTGTTCTATTACTTCCAGAAACTTGTCGGAGGCATTGTCCTGTAAACGGCGGATAGCTGAAGCTGTATCATAAAGTGCGATTCCTTTGTCGTTTAGGAATTCAATGATACGGTCTTTATCAAATACTTTCTTCTCAGGGTTCAGAAAATGCTCTTTATCCTGAAAGAAAATAAGTCCGACGATACGCCACATATCATTTTGCAGGTTAGGGTAGAAGAAATCCATGCTCCACCGTTTTTTTTGCGGAGGAAAACTACCCAGCATCAACAGGACGGCATTAGCCGGTAAAAAGGGCTCTAACGGATGTGCTTCGATGTTTAATAGAGAGTTCATGAAATCTTTATTCCTTCGGCTTCGGCTCTTTTTTAGCTAATAAAACAATGTTGTAAACGTATTCAGTCATCCATTTTTCAGAGTATCCCAATGCGTGTTGGTACTTGCGAATAGCAATACAGGTCTTGTGTACGCTGTCATCCTTCCAGTCTGTCTTGGTCATAATGTCATGGATGGTTTTTTCCGTCATATTGCGCAGCATCTTCTTCATTACGCTGGGCATACGGAACTTCCATTGCATCAGGTTGCCGATAAGCATCATCAAGTCATTGCTGAATCCTTGGAACATGAAAAGATAAGTCTTTACATCGTTTACGTTCTTGCAATTCTTTTTAATGGAATTGTCTATTTCTTTAAAGAAATCATCGCTCAGGCCATAAAGTTCTACCAGCATTTTTTTGCAGCGTGACTTTTCGGCAATTCCCAATTTATTGTTTTGGGTTGGAATTTTAAGCGTACGTTTGAAAACTGCCATATCAGGCAGGAAATTAATATTGGTAATACCTATGTTGCAGGCCATTACAGATTGGTAATATACACGAATCAGTGTCATGAAGTCTTCCATTCCACCCACTTTGGTACTTTCTTCTCCTTCTGCTTGTTTTTTACTGAATAATTTTGAAAATATGCTCATGGCTTTCTTATTTTATGTTCTTGCCGCAAAGATACTTATTTTTTTTAATACTTTACCAACATTCCAAATCTTCCTCAATATCCTTCATCCTATCTTTAGTGAAAACAGGATTCTTGATTCCGTTGTGTCTCTGTATCCGGTAATCTTCCAATAAACGAAAAGCATATTTGCCTAATAAAATAATGGCTATCAGGTTGCAGATGGTCATGAATCCCATTGCCATATCTGCCAGGCTCCAGGCCAAGTCCAAACTGGCAAGTGCACCAAACATAACCATGCCGCCTACTAAGATGCGGTAAACCGGAATAGCCCAGCGTTGGCGGGTGATGTAACGTACATTGGCTTCGCCATAATAATAGTTTCCCAAAATGCTGCTGTAAGCAAAAAATAGGATTGCTACTGCCACATAAATCGTTCCGATATTGCCTATTTCATTATTCAACGCCATCTGTGTCAGTTTAATTCCGTTGGCTTCTCCTGTAGACGGCAGTCCGCTGAAAAGAATGATAAATGCTGTACATGTGCAAATGACCAGGGTATCTGTAAAAACACCTAATGTTTGAATCAATCCTTGTTTTACAGGATGAGTGACATCGGCAGTTGCTGCCACATTGGGCGCGGAACCCATACCGGCTTCGTTGCTGAACAGTCCGCGTTTGATGCCTTGCATCAGTGCCATACCTACACCTCCGCCTAATGCCTGTTTCCAACCGAAGGCATTCTCAATAATCAGCTCAATGACTCCCGGCAAATGTTTTACATTCATAATTACGATGAAAAGGGCTAAAAAGATATATCCCAAGGCCATGACGGGTACAATAATGCTACTGACTTTGGCTATACGCTGAATACCTCCAAAAATAATAATTAATGTAAGTGCAGTTAATATGCATCCCATTAGAGTCGGAGAGATATTGAATGCTTCCTCGAAGGCGGCACAGATAGTGTTGCTCTGTACGGAATTGAAAGCAAAGCCGAAAGTAAAAATAAGCAGAAAGGCGAATAGAACTCCCATCCATGGCTGTTTTAATCCTTTTCTCATGTAATAAGCCGGGCCACCGACAAAAGAATTATGTCCGTGTACCTTATATAATTGAGCAAGTGTGGATTCGATAAAAGCACTGCTGGCACCAAAGAGTGCAATTATCCACATCCAAAAGACGGCGCCCGGACCACCCAATGTGATGGCGGTGGCCACTCCTGCCAGATTGCCTGTTCCCACACGGCTTGCTATGGAGATGGCAAATGCCTGAAAAGAGGAGATGTGATGTTCGCGGCCTTCTGTCTTGCCGGTGGAATCTCCAAGTAGACGTACCATTTCGCCTATCATGCGAAATTGTACAAATTTCGTCTTGTAAGTGAACCAAAATGCGCAACCTAGCAACATTATAATTAAGATGTATGTCCAAAGAACATCGTTTATGCTGCCGATTAATTGGGTTAAAATCTCCATTTCTCTTATTGTCTTTAGTTTAGGTTTTAATATTGATGTTTTTATTCTTGGTTTAGTCTGAAGTAAAACTTATGTCCGCTAAATACAGGCTCCACTAAGCCAAAACGAATAAAGTCCGCTAATAGTTCGCTTGCAGTCTTCCTATTTAAGTTGCAAATTCGACAACACTGATTAAGAGATATTTCGCCACGTTCTTTCAGTGTGTCAAGCAGCCGTTGTTCTCTTTCGGTAAATTCGACCAATACTCCTTCTGGTTTTTTGGTATGTTGCCACATTTTCAGATGTACAGGTGTGGCGAGGATATTTTCGTCTTTGATGCGGATGTATGCCCAAGGTTTATTCTCTTCATCCAGCGCATAAACAGGCTTGGCTGTCATTTCACTGATAGAAACTTCTAATACAGCTTTTCCTTCGGCCAGATAAGTCCGTGTTTCGATTTCTACTTCGGGGCGACAATACATTGTGGCTGCCGCTTCTATCATATATATTTCTTCTTCAGAACGGATACCGGCTATCTTACCGTTGTCTTTGACGCCGACCAGCAATCGTCCTCCTTCTGTATTGGCAAAAGCTGACAAACTTCGGGCTATCTTGCGGGCATCCGATATCTCGAATTTAAAATCCTGATGGCAATGTTCTCCCTCCGAGACCAGTTGCCGGATGTATTGTGTATCTGTTAATGGCTTCATTTCGGTTGCAAAAATAGGAAAAATAATGCTTATGCTCAAAGTTGGAGAGAAACGGTGAAACAAATTATAGGTATTAAATGATAAAAATGAAAGAATTAACTTGGTTATTATCAAGCTTTTTCTTTCTTTTGCATAGGAAAGAAGAATTTAGCTTTTAAATAATAAAGATATGAAGAAATTGGGACTTGTCATGGTACTGTTATGTCTTTCTTTGGCAGTTAGTGCCGGTGGTTTTATGTTCAAGCATCTTGAAGTGAAAGACGGTTTGTCCAGCAATCAGATAAATGATATATTTAAAGATTCTGAAGGTTTTATGTGGTTTGCCACGACTTCGGGATTAAACCGTTATGATGGTAGCCAAATGAAGGTCTTTCGCAGTTATGACCTTGAGTCAGGCCCCTTGCCGGATAATTGTGCTCAAAAGGTGCAGGAAGATGGAAAGAAAAGACTGTGGATACGTACTGCTGCCGGTTATACGGTTTATGATTCTCAAACAGAAAGTTTTAATCGTGACGTGCGTACTTTGCTGTGGGAAGCCGGCATTGATGGAGTTCCTGCTTTGACTTATATTGATAAGAATAAGAACATGTGGTTCTATATTGCTTCTAAAGGTTGCTATCTTTATATTCCCGAATCACAGTTGCTTTATCCGCTTTTGTTTGATGCCGGTCAATTGCCTAAAGGAGAAATAACGGATATTTCAGAGTGTAGCGATGGAGTATTGCTGATTTATAATACGGGAGTGATTGTGTGTCTGAACAAGGATACGAATAAAATAAACTGGGATTTAAAGGAGATTCCCAAGGAACTGGGAAATAATAAATATGAGATTTTTTCTTTTTTCGTAGATAGAGAGGAGGATATCTGGGTTTACAGTCCCTCCGGACTTTGGATTTATAATCTGAAAGAAAAGAAATGGCAGAAGGAGTTAAGTGACCTTATAAAACAACAATCGCGTAGTGCGGTGTTGTCTGTTGCTCAAGACTTGCAAGGACGTATTTGGCTAGGACGGGAACATGATGGGATAAATATCCTGAATAAATCTACCGGTGAAATAAAAACGTTGATGCACCAGTCTGATGATGAACGCAGCCTGCAAGATAATACTGTTTCAGCATTATATGGAGATTCTAATGGAATGATGTGGGTGGGTACATGGAAGAAAGGAATATCTTATTATCATGAAAGTATTTTCAAATTCAGCCTTGATTATGTGGGTGATGTTACTGCGGTTGAAGAAGATAAAAATGGAGATTTGTGGATAGGGACAAGTAATGACGGATTGATACATTGGAAAATAAATGCCGGCGAACCTCAGTCGTTTGCCCGTGAGACTTCCGGCACCAATTCTTTGTCATCGGATGCTGTCTCTTGCCTGTTGAGGGCCAAAGATGGAAAACTTTGGATTGGAACGTTGGGAGGAGGATTGGATTGTTATGACAATGGCCGCTTTACTCATTATAAGAATATAGCGAAAAACAGTAATTCATTGGCCGATAATAACATCGGGGCCTTGGCGGAAGATAAATCCGGTATTGTCTGGATAGGAACATTGGGTGGCGGTCTGCAGAGCTTTAATCCGCGTACAGGAGAATTTAATACCTATAATACCACAACGTCTGACCTCGCGTTTAATAGTGTTTCTTCATTGTGTATGACTAGGGATAACTCTTTAATAATAGGAACTTCCCGGGGCTTGTCTGTCATGGACTTATCCACAAAAAAGATTATCTCTTTGGTGGGAACAAAATCGGGAAAGACTCGCTTCTCAAACCAGAATATAAACCAGGTATATGAAGATAGCCGTGGCCTGATATGGATAGCAACTCGTGAGGGGTTGAATATTTATAATCCGAAGGTAGATGAACTGACGATTCTTACAGAGGAAAATGGTTTGTCGAACTTGTTGATAGCCGGAATTGTAGAGGATGATAATTCGAATATATGGATAACTTCTGCCAAAGGATTGACTCATATCATACCAATGCTTGACTCAAAGACCGGCATGTACGATTTTCGTTGTAATATTTATGATGAAAGAGATGGCTTGCAGAGGAGTGGCTTTAATCAACGCTCTGTGAAAAAGTTGTCTTCCGGTGAAATCGTAATAGGAGGTGTATATGGAATTAACCGTTTCTTTCCCGATGAAATTAAATATAATGAGGTATTGCCTAACGTGTTTTTCACTCATTTCTTATTGTTCAATAAAGAAGTTGAAGTAGGAAAAATATATGGTGATAAAGTCGTTTTGGATAAGGCTCTGAATTTTGCAGAAAAAGTGGAATTGGATTATAAGCAGAATATGTTCTGCGTGCGGTTTGCTTCAGATAATTACATTATTCCTGAAAAAGTGGAATATGCCTATAAGTTGGAAGGGTTCAGTGATGAATGGATTACGACTAAGGCCGGTGAAGCCATTTATACTAATTTGTTCCCCGGTACTTATTTATTGAGAGTGAAAGCAGTAAACAGCGATGGGTTCAGTGGAAATGAAGAGGCTTCTCTGAAAATAATTGTCCTACCTCCGTTTTGGTTGTCTACATGGGCTTATATATTGTATGCACTTTTGTTTGTTTGCATTATATTGTTAATGCGCAGCAGAATGTGCGGTGGTAAGCGTAAGGTTGAACAACCGGAGGAACAGTCTGGAATAGAAGAGGATGAATCGGATAAGGAATCGGAAAATCTTGAATTGCTCAGCTATAAGCCTGAAGAGAAAATAGTGCCCGAAGAAGATTCGGGTGTTGTTGTACTTGCCCATGATGAATCAGTATCTTCTGAAGACATGGATGAGGCTTCTCACCCAAAAACGGTTGAAGAAGAGGAGGAGATTGTAGAGATAAAAACAATAGAATCTGTTTTGGCGGAAAAAAAGGAAATTGATACCGTTTCAACCATCAAGACTCAGAGAGCCAGAGTTATCCAACTTATAGAAGGTGAAAATAGTGATGAGTATATCACCCATATAGTACCGGAAGATGAGTTGCCGGAAGTAATTATTACTGCAGGAAGCAAGAAGGTTGATAATATCATACCGCCTGCTATCAGTGAAATGATAGGAACGAAGAAAGCAGTAAGCTACAGTAGTAACGATGAGTCGGTAGATGAAAAACTATTGGGAACCGCGATGAAATATGTAGAAAGTAATATTTCCCGTAGCGATTTATCGGTAGAAGAATTAAGTCGTGAACTAGGAATGAGCCGGGTAAACTTATATAAGAGACTGGTGGCTATGACAGGAAAGACACCGATAGAGTTTATTCGTGCCATCCGTTTGAAGCATGCTGCTAAGTTGTTGCGTGAAACTCGGCTGAATATATCGGAAGTTGCCTATCAGGTGGGTTTCAATAATCCGAAGTATTTCACTAAATATTTTAAAGAAGAATTTGGTATGCTGCCGTCAGTGTATCAGGAGGAAAAACAAGAACAAGGCGAATGATAAGAACAATTCCATTTTGAAGTTGTTTTATTTGTAATAGTCACATTTAAAATAAGAATAGAATGGAACATACAGTCATACATGATGAGAAGGTAAATCGGTTTGAGGTTTTTGAATCGGGACAGATTGCCTATCTGC
Organism: uncultured Phocaeicola sp.; assembly: GCF_948499155.1. Taxonomy (NCBI): domain Bacteria; kingdom Pseudomonadati; phylum Bacteroidota; class Bacteroidia; order Bacteroidales; family Bacteroidaceae; genus Phocaeicola; species uncultured Phocaeicola sp. The sequence goes on from NZ_CAOOSE010000008.1 coordinate 135,346, forward strand.
AATATGAGGAAAAGGACGGAGTGCTGGATATACTCCACACTATGGTTCCTCCGCAATTGGAAGGAATGGGAATAGCGGCAGACTTGACAACGGCTGCTGCCAGATATGCTGAAATAAACCAATTGAAAATAAAACCGACTTGTTCATTTGCAAAGACATACTTCATACGTCATTCGCAATACAAGGATTTATTGGTATAAAGATAAAAGGCAGTGTGTCGCGACACACTGCCTTTTCCGATATTTGTATTTTAGTCACACTGTTTGTGAGTCATAATCTCCAATACCAATTTATCTGTTTCATTCATGCCTTGTGAGCCAATTTTGGTCAGATTGCGGATGCTGCGGTCTACATTATCATCAATAATGCCTTCTACGGAGCTGACACATTTATGCTCCATTGCTAAAATAGCGGAAAATACAGCTGTAGATACCCCACTTGTCAGTTTGAGGGCACAACTGGGTTTCGCTCCATCACAAATCATTCCCGTAATATTGGCTATCATATTTTGTACGGCAAAAGTAATCTGTTCGTAATTTCCTCCCATTAAGTAGGTTATCCCGCAACTGGAACCTGTTGCTGCAACTACACAGCCGCACAAAGCTGATAAACGTCCTAAACTTTGTTTGATATAAATTACGGTCAAATGACTGAGGACGAGTGCGCGAATCAATTCTTCCTCAGACTTATGGTTGTCTTCCGCATAAACCACCACCGGCAGGGTAGCGGTAATTCCTTGATTCCCACTGCCTGAGTTACTCATTACTGGTATCATAGCTCCGGCCATACGTGCATCGCACGCTGCAGAAGTGTAAGATAGAATATGAGTGAAAGTATTGCTGCCCAATAACTGTTCTTCGCTTTTGCTATCCTTTAAGATTTTGCCTAATTGGTGTCCGTAATTACCTTGAAAAGAGCGTTCGGCTGCATTTTTGTTTAAACGTTTGGTCTCAAGTATAAAGCGGATTTCTTCGAGAGGGGTAGTCATGGCGAAATCATACACTTTTCGCAAGTCTAATTCCGGCTCATGCTGTTCTTCTTCAGAGGAGCTTGTAGTCTGTTTGTTCGGTATAATGTCATTGTTGCGAGACACATATATAAAATTAGTATGTCCTCCTGATATAATGGCTGTTGCTCTGTCATTACCTGCCTCACAAATGATTTCGATATATAGCTTCTCGTCTATATTCTCTTTTAGCCCGATGCAAATGGCTTGTGAGTCTATCAGCTTTTTTCCTTCTTCTACAGCTTCGGGAGTACTGTCTTTCAATACTTCAAGCTGGTATTCGGACTTTCCAATTAAAGCTCCCAAAGCGATGGCAATAGGAAGGCCAATCATGCCAGTTCCCGGAATACCTACTCCCATTGCATTTTTTAATATATTGGCACTTAGCAGTGCTTTTATTTTTTCAGGTCTTCTTCCCAATGCTTCGGTTGCTTTGGCTACACAAAGTGCGACGGCTATGGGCTCGGTACATCCAATGGCGGGAACCACTTCACGGTTTATCAGGGCAATGATTTGCTCTCTTTCTGACTTGGCAATCATAGTTTTAGAGTTTTTTCTGAGTAAGAGGTTGTACCGTTTTTCTTGGTACAACCTCTTATCTGGAGTTCTTATTTTGCTTTTTTGTAATTGTCTAATCCGGTTTGAAGGAAATCAACATATTTATCTATATCCTCATCGTAAGAATAAGATTTATTCAGCGGTTTTCCTTCGTTGTCTATCAATACATAGAACGGCTGTGCATTAGCACCAAATTTGGAGCGTTGCAGGTAACTCCATTTGTCGCCCACTGTACGCAGAGTGCGCTCCTTGCCGTTTTCCATTACTTTAATGTGTTCCGGCAACGGCTCCTTGTTGTCTACATATAATGTAATCAATACATAATCATCTGTCATCAGTTTGCTCACTTTCGGATCAGTCCAGACAGCTGCTTCCATCTTACGGCAGTTTACGCATCCGTAACCTGTAAAGTCGAGCATAACCGGTTTGCCATTGCGTTTGGCATATTCCATGCCGGCGTCGTAATCATCAAATTTTGCATGGACTTCATTGTTATACAAATTGAAATCCTGAGTCGTCATAGGAGGTGCGAAAGCACTGACAGCTTTTAACGGTGCTCCCCACAGACCGGGAACCATATATACGGCAAATGCCAAAGAAATCAGTGCCATAAAGAAACGGGGGACACTTGTGGTATTGTCGTCGTCGTCATGCGGGAATTTGATTTTGCCCAACAAGTAGAATCCCAGCAAGCCAAAGATTACAATCCACAAGGCGAGGAATGTTTCGCGGTCTAAAATTCTCCATCCGTAAGCTAAGTCGGCTACAGACAAGAACTTCAAGGCGAATGCCAATTCAAGGAAGCCCAATGTTACCTTAATGACATTCATCCAGCCTCCGGATTTCGGCATTGATTTTAACCAAGACGGGAACATGGCGAACAGGGTGAACGGTAAAGCTAAAGCAATGGCAAAACCCAGCATACCGATAGCAGGTGCAACGACACTGCCGGTAGTGGAAACTTCTACTAGTAAGAAACCGATAATAGGGCCTGTGCAAGAGAAAGAAACCAATGACAGGGTAAATGCCATCAGGAAGATACTCAATAAACCGCTTGTCTGCTCTGCTTTACTATCCACCGCATTACTCCATTTAGAAGGTAATGTCAACTCAAATGCTCCGAAGAATGACGCAGCAAAAACAATCAGCATTAAACAGAACAGGATGTTGAATACAGCATTGGTAGATAGCGCATTTAATGCACTTGCACCGAAAATTAAAGTAATGGCCAAGCCTAATGCTACATAAATGACTACGATAGATGCACCGTAAGTCCAAGCATCACGGATACCTTTCTTTTTATCTTTGCTGCGTTTCAGGAAAAAACTTACAGTCATTGGAATAATAGGCCATACACACGGGGTGAACAAGGCAAGTAATCCGCCGATGAACCCGGCAAAGAAAATATATATCCATGAACGATTCTGCTGTGAAGTTGTCTCACCATAACTGTTCAGTTCTTTTATGACCGGTGTCCAATAGTCCTGAACGGAAGTTTCGTTGCCGGCTAAGGCAACAGTAGCGGCACTGTCAATGGCAGTTGCTTCTGCAACAGAGGTCTCGGCGGCCGGCTGGTTTACAGTTTCGTTTTTGGTCTCCGGAGTTGCAACAGCAGTAGTGGCAGCATTTCCTTTTCCTGAGAAAGAGAACGGCACTTCTGTCGGTGGTAAGCAATTCTCGTCATTACATGCACCGTATTCCAAATAACCTTCAATTTGATAAGAAGTATCTGTGATTTTAAACTTTTGAACAAATGTTGCTGTGCTCTCAAAGTAACGTAATTTCATCTCGAACACTTTGTCGAAATTTTCAATTTCTTTTCCCTGTGGAGTGAGCTTTCCTACCAGTTCTGCACCCTGTATCTTTTCTACATTGAAGGTAGCGGAAATAGGGCCGCCCGAAGGAAGATCGGTGGAATAAACATGCCATCCGGCATCAATTTTACCGGTAAACACAATCTGTGCTTCTGTGTCGGAAATTGTTTTCAACTCAGTTTTAAACTTGACCGGATCTTGAATTTGGGCAAATGACGGAAGCCATGCCATGACCATCAAGAGGCAGCTTAATAAAAACTTCTTTTTCATTGTCTGTATTTTACGTTATTAATATTCTGATGATGCAAAGAAAAGGATAAAATCTAAGAAATGAGCCTTTATACCTATATAAATATCGGCAATTGTCGTTTTTAATAGAAAAATAGGGATTAGGCGCAAAGAAAAGCAATGTTTAGCTTAGAAATAAGCAGGTCAGTATCTTAGTAGTAAAGCGGTAAGAAACAGAATTTTCTCACTATAGAATTTTAACAGGTAAAACAACAGATTGTCCTTTCTCTTTTCCCACCATATAAATTCTCCAAAAGTCAAATTCAATACTATCTCCTTTTAAGAAATCGTCAATTATTCGAGGGGATGCCATTTTTATTTCCTCCAAAGTCCCGATGTGTAAGGTATCTTTCTGTTCTTCTTTCATTTTCTCCAAATAATGTGAAAACACGTCTTGATAATTCCCTTGCTCTCCGATAAGATGATAGGTATATGCTATGTATTCACTGCATTCTTTGGGATTAGTAACGATTCTGCCTGCTTGATATGGACTTTGTAGTTTTCCATCCACATCCTTGAAAATTAACATGCCTTGTCCCATCCAACCTGTTCTTCCAATACGGGATTTATCGGTATGATTGATGTAATAGCTATGGTAATATAGACACACTTTTTCTGATGACAAGTTGCATACTTTAAAAGCTAATGGGAATTGTATCATAAGGATTTTGGATTTTGAGCGATTTGCCTTTAAAATAACGGAGGCATTACTCTTAACTGGTCGGACATCCACCCAATTAATATCTGATTGTTGCATACTTAATAGTATCATTGCAGACATTATATATAGAATCATCTTTTTCATGTTTACCTTTTATTCATTCTCCATACTATTATTTTGTGACCTTCGCTGTTAAAAGGAATGCAATACTCATAAATGCCCATCCTTGCCACTACTGATGAATTTTATTTCACCCTTATTCCTCTCCAGTTTATAAACCTCAATCTCTCCACTGACATATTCGGTATCATTCGTGCAGGAATAATTTTGCCGCAGCGTATATAGTGTGTCTTGGATAAAACAAAGCTGTTTTTCCAAAGCAGGCAAATCAGTGCTGTTTTGTGCCATTACGCCATTCATCATTCCCAAACAAAAGACGATACAGAATATGTATTTTACATTCTTCATTCTTATATGTTGTTATCAGTCTGGTTAAGCAGAAAACGGTATATCGCTGTTTTCATGCTTCGTTAGTAACTTCTTTCTTCTTATTAGATGTGAAACCCCGGTTGCCAAGAGCAGATAGCCTGCCAGCAGACCATGACAAAACCAATATTGATAAAAGTCGGCTACACTTGCTAAAATAATCTTTTCATTTGAATTTATATGAATGATTAATCTATATTCGTCGCAAAAACAATAATATTCAAAACTCATTAAGTAGGCGAGTGCTATTAAGGTTAAAGCTATCCAGCGTGATATTTTATGATGTAACCACAAATCACTCCCGACAAACAACGTGGAAAAGACAGCCCGATAGATAGATGCAGACTGGTCTATTTGCGACTGCCTTATATCCGATTTCTGTTCGTCAGACCGAGAATTTGCCTCCGGCTTCCTTCGGATTCCCCCTCACGGTGGACACCCTTGCTCTTGGCTAACGATTCCCACTATCAGGGCTCGTTCGGGACGTGCACCCTATAGTTACTGAACATGCAGGGCAAATGGCTAAGCGGGGAACGCGGTCAGGCGTTATCACGCTTTGTTAACCACCTTATTCGTTTATATTATATATGTACCACATTTTTGAAATATCAAACCAAATTCTGTTTCTAATTCAATTTGCCAACTTTCTCCCTTAAACAATAAGTGAATTATATGGTTATCATATTCTTGTATTTCGCAATCGCATAAACCCATATTACAATTCTGCCAATTGTAAATATTCAGTTTTTGAATTACATTATCTGATATTTCTATCACAAACACATTATAATCTTTATTCCAAACTCCCCATTTAGAAACTTCCGATATTGGTTTATCAAAAACATGAAGCTGGAGATTTATTTCACCTATTCCCAGTTTTAATTGTCCTATGCAGAATTTTTCAAAGCCTTTAGGATACAACTGCTTTAGGAAAACATTTCTTTGTACTATATCCTTTTTGCGTTTATTCCGTTTGAACCACTTCATATCGGTAGTCTTATAGTCATTCGCTTTCCAACAGACATATACCATGTTATTTCGGGGTGAGAATGAAAATATCGGAAATTTCAATTTTGCTTTCATCTGTTATGTTACCTCCCTTTTATCTATAAAATTTCTTGAAATCAATATCAAACGTAATCTTGTCCGGCACTCCGAGTTCCTTTCGTTTGGCTTCAAATTCTTCTTTGGTCGTCAGCTTAAAGCAGTTTTCCTGTGCTTCCAACCCGTTTTGTGTGTTATCCACCGGGATGATGTAATATTCGGTTATGTCCGTATTGTAACGGTGCAAGGAATTTCCAAGACTATCTATCAGTGTCTTGTATGCTTTGGCAAGAATGAAATTTTCATCGTGCCCCACTTCATATATTCCGTTTTCTGTAATCGTATTTACAACCGATTATTACTCAATATTTTATAGGTAATAAGTCAGAAATATGGTCGTTGTCTTTAATTGTACATTCTAAAGGGTGAAGATTTAACGCTTTTATTGATTATTAACTCTAAAATAAATCAACTCGGGTCGTTTCTTCTCTTTTTCTTGTTATTTGTTTCCGATATTCCACTTCTATTTCAGCTTATCTCCTAAGTCTCTGCAAAGATAGCGAAATTGATTGGATATTCATCCACTCCATTATCATTTGTAGATTCTGTTTACGTGCCGCAATGTATCAATAACTCAACTACGCATAAGGAGGTGAGGGAATAGGAAAAGAAAATCTATTATTTTGGAGGAAGTGCAGTCTTCCGTTTGCTTTTTTGTTCCTGTTAAAATTAGCCCCCTAAAAAACAAGGGTTTGTGTAATCGGTTCTCGAATCAAGAACTATTGTTTAAGTTGATTTTCTACTATTTCGTCAGTCGTTTGTCTCCATTGCCGGATGCTTCATTATGTCAAGCCGATGAATGGGAAAGGTTTTGGGGCTGTTTACTCTCCGAAGGAGGAAGAAACTGCCTCAAACGGTTTACCGCTTGACCTTTTCACATTCAATTGAGGCTTGGCTACCTTTGCACCCGACATAAGGGATAAATGACTGAATATATTTTCGCTATTTGTGGGAGTGTTGTGGTGTCATCTTGATTGAAGAATAATAAAAAAAACGTTATGCTCAACCTTGACTAATCAGATGACACCCAATTGTGCTCTTGCTCCTTGAATATGGTTTTTGTCATTCGTTTCTAGAGCGAAGTATCCATATGCCAAGGCTGATGCTGCGGCTCTCTCTATAGTGTGTTCGTATAATTTATCCCATATTCTTCCTCCTTGTTTTGTATAAGCTGTAATCAAATCTCGCAGGCTATTTTCTCCGAAAATGGTGAGATGTCCTGCAAAATCATTGGCTGGGTCTCCAATATGGGCTGTTGACCAATCAATAATGCCGGCAACAACACCTGTTGTCGATGTAAGTATGTGCCCGGCATACAAGTCGCCATGAATGAATGTTGTAAAATCCGGCCATAAAGCATCATTGTCCAGCCATTTCCTGTATCGGATTTCAAGCTTGGTACTAATGCCTATTTCCGACTTTACAGCTTGCAATTGGTTCAAAATCTCAGGTCGCAAATCAGATGGCTTCATAACTCTCAGCCCATTTTCGATAATCTCTTCTTCTGGAATATTGTGCAACTGTACCAAAACTTTTGCCAGTGACGACACATATTCGGGACAGTCCTTGTCCATATTCCAAACCATATCGTAAGTTTCCGTGTCAATCATAAGCACAGGCTTTTCTTCAATCAAAGGATAGGCTATCAGATGGGGAGATACGATTTTCCAATCGGGCACTTTGACCGACAAATGCTTCTCGACAAGCTGTAAAATTTTCCTCTCGTTATTGATTTGCTCACCCATATCCTCACGGCGCGGAATACGAATCAGCCATTCCTTTCCGTTTGTGTCTGTAGCAAAACCGACTCTAAAGTCAACACCCATTTCATTGAATCTTATTTTCTCTGTCAAAGACACACCATATTCTTTGGCAAGTTTTTGAATTTCTTTTATTTCCATTTATATTTGATGTTAATTCTATAGTTTGAGTATCACTTTTTCATGTTTCCAACATTCATTAGTATGGGTGAAAGGAAAGAAACGACACCGATAAACATTACCATCGAACCTGATAACAAGAACGAATTGGATATTCCTATGTTTTCCGCCAATGTTCCTGTGCACAGCAAACCAATCATCGAAGGCAAAACGGCAGAACTATGATACAAAGAGAATACACGTCCCTGTATATTGGATGGGACTTCCGTTTGCAGGATAGTGATAAACGAGGCTGTGAATACCGACAATGAGATACCTGCGAATATGACAGTCGATACATAACCCACAAAACAGTTGGACGGCAAGATGCCACAGAGAAAAAAGGCAGTTCCCAATGACACATACATTGCATTGACTAAGACAATCTTTCTCGTTTTCGGCTTGAAAAAAGCTAAAGCCGTTCCACCTAACAGCATCCCTACAGACCACCCGATTTCTATTGTGCTGATTTTCCATTTCCCACCGTGATAACATTGTGTCGTGAGTAGAGGGAACATAAAGGAACTTGGAATGATACAAAATGTCACCGACATGGCACATAGGAATAGCAACGCTATCCCTCTATTTGCCAACACGCAGTCAAGACCTTTTTTCAAATCGCTCACAACGTGTTTGGCCGATAGAGAAGTTGTTGCCGTCGAGTAATGGGGAATGAATACAAATACCAATGAGAGAATAGCAGCTAAAGCACCCAATATGTCTAAATACAACACCGAATGAATAGACATATAGGTAATGGCTAATGTTCCTATGGCAGGGCTGGCTATACCACACATTGACCGTAGTACCTGATTAATTCCTGCCACCCGAATCAGCTCCTTTTCCGGCACAATAAGCGGAGCTATAGTTTGCACAGCTGGTGTTTGGAACGCATTTCCAACAGAGCGAAGCACCAATATCAAATATATCCAGTTAAGATTGCCACTGTCGTATTTCAAAAGGATACTCATCACGAATGCGCACAAAGCCAGGAACAAATCCGATACGATTAAAACTGTTTTACGATTCCATCTGTCAATAAGGACTCCTGCAAAAGGTCCTATGATAGCCTGTGGAAGTATGGCTGCCATTCCTGCAAAAGCAAGCACTTCTGCCGACTGATGTTCCAAGCTAAGCCAAATAGTGATTGCAAATTGAACGGCATAACTGGAAAGCATTGATATAAATTGTCCCGACCAAATAAGTATATAGGTCTGAACCCATTTCCCGTTTGAATAATTCATCGTTACCTTTTTTGCTACAAAGGTATAAAATTGGGTTGGTAAAATATAATCAGCTGATTAGTTTCTTTTGTCTAATCAGCTGATATTTGGTCATCTTCTCATAGAGAATCCTTGCTTTTGCTGGTGCTCATAATGCCCCTCCACCACATTGTTAACCTCTCGCTGGACTTTGACCTGCTCACGACTATCCAAGTTTCCTTTTTGCTTGGCAGTGAAATACAGGAAATCCCCTGCCGCCTGATGTGATTGTCTGTCATCCCCGAACAGGTTAAGGGCACTCTTGATGTCAGATACCTGTTCCGTATCAAAACGTGGCTTGTAATAATCACGGGCGAAACGGATGACACTGTGTACCGCCTTGCGGAAGATGTCGCTCGTTTTGAGCAGCAGGAAACTGAGATAACCGATAATATGATTTTGCCATGCAATCCGGTTCTTGAGTCTTGTTGTTTCCTGTGCATGTTCCGTTTCCTTGCGGTTCAGTTCGGACCGGTGTTTGGCCTCCAGTTGCATCAGTTCACGGCTATGGTCGTTCTGTATGGTCTGGATTCTGTCCTGCAACTGCTCGATAGTTTCCTTGTGCGTGGAAATCTCACAGCGCAAATCCTCTATTTCATTTTTCAGGGCTTTCGATTTCCCGGTAGCCCAGCCAACAGCGGCGTTCAGAAGCTCGCTTCCTTTTTCCTTGTTCAGTCTGGAGCGTTTCTCGCTGATAGCCCTGTCAAGATCTTCACTCTGCCGTTCCTTTTCATTTGCCTTTTCGATAAGGGCGTTGGTAATGCTTTCCGTTTCCTGCATCTTTTTGTTCGCCATTTCCAGCTGATGTTCCCGGTATTGCCTCGTGGCATCAAGCCGCTTCATTTCCTCCTTCTGCTTCCCAATAATAAAGTCGTTACGTTCCTGATGTTCCTTGCCTGTAACAGCCTTTGACTGCCCACGCTCCATCAGAAGTATGTCGGATGCCAGATTCTGCATTTCTGTCATATCCTCGTCATTGAGCTTGCGGCTCTTGCCTGTGTCATGGTTCATCCAGTCAAAAACGATATGGGCATGGTAATTCGGCTTGAACCATCTTTCGCCGACTTTGAAACTCTCCCTGTCTTCCGCTTCCGGCTGACCGCTAAGCCAATGTCCCTCGTCCTTGTGCAGGAAGATCTGGAGCGGAGTGATGCCCCAGCGTCTCCGGCACTCCTCGCCAAACTTGCATACATCTGCCAGTGTCGTGTCCGGTCTGATGAGCAACACGCCCTCACGGATTGGCGAGCATCCAGCCACCTTGGTGATTTTCCCGTTCTTGCCTTTTCGTTCACGTTCCTTCTCCTGCATCGCACGTCCTGTCTTTTCCTTGACCATCCGCTTGATGTAGTCATAGTGCGCCTGCAGGTCGGGATTGCCGAAGCCCGGGTTTATCCACTGCTCGTTACCGGCAGTCAGTTCGGGTACGATGTAGATTTGAGACTTGCCGATATTGCGCATATACTCGACAGTTCTCCGGTTATGAGCCCCACTTGATGTGACTCTGCAGGGCTTGATATGTATGCTTGATTTTGTTGCCATATTCTTAAATTTTGATTCTGGTTGTCTGACTAAAGTTGTTAGCTGATGTCCGCTCATAGCCGCACAGGGTTCTTAGGGGTGTAACCCATAAGCGGAGATTGCAAAGAGAGGGTCACTCTTTGCTCGGGGTTCTCAGGGGTGAACGCCCTGAGTGGGTCATTAGGGCAAAGCCCTAATCCCCTCGGGAGAGCCCACAACTACGAAAGCGGAGCGTGTAGTTATAGTGGGCTATATCAATGGCAAGCCATTGTCCGTACACTACAACCCCCGGTTTCCGCTCTCCTCCGTTAAGGAGGGTTTCCGTCACCGCTGCCGATTGAGGATGCACCGACCAGCACAAGCCCCAGATCATCTATCAGCTTTTGAAGGGCGGGGTTCTTTTCTATCATCCGTTGCAGGATTCTTTCCGCCTCCACCAGATGGTCGGCTGTACAATTTATCCTGCTTTCCCGTATCTGGAAGATTATCCAATCGGCTATGTCGATATGGGCTGCCTTCTGTTCCGGCGTTGCGTTCTTCTCTATGAGGTCAGACACCATCACCTTGCAGAAGGTCATGCCGTCGGCACGCTCTTTCCATTCGGCATAGGCATCGGCATCCGGAAAGAGAAGCACGGTCCGCCCGGTCAGCACACGGAGCTTTTCCTCCCGCAACTGGCTTTTGCCTCCTGCCGCCAGCCATACATAGCCGGGGAAGAGGGCGGATCCGATAACGGCACTCTTCTCGGATTCTACCAGAACCGTCACCTTGTCAGGATAGACATTCAGCAGGTGTTCCCCGAAAAGGCATTGGGAAAGCTGCCATTCCTCCGCCAATACCCGTTGCCTTTTCAGTATGCTGTGTATCCAGTTCACTGCCGATGTCTGTCCGTCCTTTACACGGTGTCCGTCCCCGGGATTGTACTGCATCACCTTGCCTGTCCGCACCTTGTTCTCCCGGTCAATCTGCCAGAAGATGACCGCACAGTCACGGGTTGCTCCCAGACGGTAATCCTCCATTAACCTTTTCAGTACTTCCTTTGCCTTGCAGCCGTAATAGGAATCAAGCAGCGCTGAAAGGAAGCGGCAGAAGTTGCTATGCACGCTCTGCGATTTCTCCACATAGTGTGGCGGTATGTAACCGATGGCTGTCTGTTGCAGCGGTTGCTTGGGCTTCTGCGCCATACATTGTCTGCCGGAAGAGAAATCACCGGCAGTCCGGCATTCGGGGTGGTCGTGAAAATACTGTCTGGGCGTATAATGATACCCGCAGCCGCTTTCGTGGTTGCATCTGCCGACTGACGGGTGAAGGGGCGTACCGCTTTCGTCCACGTAGTAGGCAAAGGAACGTCTGTCCCCGCAATTCGGACAGGTATGCCGTGTTGACATTCCTTTATATTTCTGTAATGAATAGTTGCTCATGACTTTTTTTTATGATTGGTTTTCTACTGTTTGTCCCGCTGTCCCACTGTCCCGTCCCCTAAAGGCTGGGACAGTGGGACACTTGGGACACCCCGGGACACACTGGAAAATCAGGACCCGGTTTGTATGCTCACATGCTCTGCAAATGATATGGTCAGCTGGCATACAGCCGTGTACAGGCTGCTTTTTCATGGTTTGTCCTCCTTTTCATGTCCTGCAAACAGCTCCGCCTGCCTTGCTTCTCCAGCTGTCCCGCTTGTCCCATCTGTCCCATGCTGTCCCACCTGTCCCATTGTCCCGTTCTCCTTGGGACGGGACAGCGGGACACCCGGGACGGCTGCGTTCCTGTCCTCCTTGCTGCGCTGGATTATCCGGCTGACGGTGGACTTGCCGCAATTGACCTGCGAGGCTATCTCCCGGACTGACTTCCCGGATTGGGACAGTTGCAGGATCAGGCAATCCCTTTGTTCCGATTCGTTGTCACCCGGTTTCTTCAGGTGTTCCTTTTCGGTTGAATAGCCCCTGAACACGAATTGCAGGAAGGCGTCCGTTTTCTCAATCTCATAGACAATCACATTGTCGGCATCATACGAGAATGTCCCGTAACGGACCTTGAGCTGCTTCACATAGCGGAGTCCCCCGTCCAGTGCGCTTTTCCCGATGACAAACACGCTGTCAAAGAAATTGTAGAGCCGCTTGCTTCCGGCAAGGTCATTGGACGTGATGGGACAGTCCAGTGAACGCTTGGGTGTGTGTGCCAGGACAAGGATGGAAAGCCCGTATCTTTTTTTGAGATTGTTGAGCTGTATCATCAGCCGTCCCGCCGCATCGCCTTTCTCCATGGCACAGCACAGGTAAGTAAGGTTGTCAACGATGAAGATCCTGCAGCGGGTCTGCTGTGCCATCTGTTCAATGCTGCCGATGATTGTCCCTTCAAAGTCGGCATCCAGAAGGGCGTCACAGTCAAGCGATACCCGGTACAGCCTTTCGGGAAAAATGTAAGGCTTTCCGTACTCGTCGGTATAGCGGAGCTGGAACTGCTTTTCTGACAGTTCAAAGTCCAGATAAAGCACGTTGTCAGTCCGGGCTATACGGTCGGCTATCTGGACGGCAAGGATGGATTTCCCCACGTTGGAATCCGCAAAGAGGCAGGACAGTTCCCCCTCGTACCAGAAGCTGTCCCACAACGCACGGGGCGTGGGCAGCTGCGATGCTTCGAGTATAGTCCGGTTGGCGGTCTTTATGCTCATCACGCCGATATTTTCCGGCATACCGTTCTGCATCTGGGCTGCCCTCGTCAGGTCGCCATGTATCATGCTGATATAGTTCTTGTCCTCTTCCATGGCTCTTACCAGTTACGTTGGCCGGGCTTGCGACGGTGGGAGGAGGACATGGATTCGCTGAGTTCCTCATCGGACAGGGGTACGGGATTCTTGCGGGAGGATTCCAGCCATCTGTCCAGTTCGTCACGGTAAAGGCAATAGCGTTTGCCGGGCTTGGTGGCCGGAATGCTTCCGTCCGACAGTTTCATGTAGAGCGTTCCCTTGGGAATACCGAGATATTCCGCCGCTTCATCCACAGACATGGGGACATGGGTGTCCACCGTCTTTGCATTGTTCACACTGCGCTGCTCGGTAAGCAGGCTTCTCAAGCTCATCACTTCGTCCCGAAGCTGGGCTACGACCTCGGGAAGGTCGTTGAATGTAATCACTGTTTTTTCCATTTGCGTACTCGCCTCTTTTGTAAGGCTTGGCGCAAAGGACCGCAATGATATGACCGTGAATATCTTCACGGGAGGTCATTGCAAAATAATTCCCGAATAACGATGCCCAACCGTGAATGACGGGCAAAGTTATTCGGGAAATAATGGAATACAGGCTGTTACGTGTTGCCTGATACTTGTCGTTATTGCTGTTATATCCCCGGGAAACGGTCAACTGTTCACTTCCCGTGCATAATCTTCGGGATAATGGAAGTCCAGACTGTCGTTTTCGGGTTCGTCAATGGGAATCAGCGTCTTTGACGGATCGACCTTGAAGTTCTTTATGGTCGCTATATCCGTGTCGGCAAACTCACGTGGAAAAAGGGTCTTGATAAAATTGGCACGGTTGTCCCCGTTGTAGTATTTTTTGTACATGAAACGCTCGGAGATGTTCCACACGAAATGGCGGAGCGGAATGTTGGTAATCTCCCGGGTCAGCCGTCCTGTTATCGGCTTGGGCTTGTAGCTGTGAAGGCACATCCACTTGTTGACCTCGGCACAGATATGGTTGACGGTCTCCTTGTCGGCAATGCGGGGCATGACGAAGTGGATGTACTCCATGACAATGCGGATCCGTTCCGCCTCTTCCTGCTTCTGTCTGTCCTCATAGCTGGCACGGTTCTTTTCGTGAAGTTCCGGGGCAATGGCAATCTCTACCGGTTTTATATCCGGGGTTGCTTCCCCGCCTGTCGGCATCGGTGTCGGAGCTGCAGGTTCATTCGCATCCTGTGGCTGTTCTTCCTGAGCCTTTATGATTCCGGCAGATGCCTTTTTCTTGCCGGACTTGAGTTTCCAGATCTCGTATGAGTCGAAAATGACCGTCTGGAAAGAGAGATAGAGCAGCCACCCGAGAATGTTGCTGCATACAAAGACTATCAGCCTTACAAAATTGTCCTGATTGAAACTTGCGGAGACAATCAGTGTGATAAAAAAGGAAATCAGGCAGATGGCAACGCCGATGAATCCCAGAATGATGTATTTGTCCTTTATCGTTGGTTCCATATCGTTTTTTTCGGTTATTACTTGTAACTGTCAGGTCTTTGCAAATTTAATGGTATTCTTTCAATTATTGCTCATTAGCCTTGGTTGGCGGTTTCTTTTTCAATGTTTTTCACCAAAAGTCCGGAATCATACCAAAATATCATACGATAATGACTTTTTAAGGAATGGTGCCATCAGAAACAGAGGGAGCGGTTAAAGCCTTCACGCAATAACCGCTCCCTCTGAATATCCTGAAACAAGGCCTATGCCTCCTTGCGTTTCAGGGTTATCTTGTCCACCACGTCACACATCTGCTGTGCTGCCATCTTGGAATAGATCTGTGTGGTGGTAATGTTCTTGTGTCCCAGATAGGCTTGTATGACAGCCATGTCCGTACCCATTTCCACGTGCAGGCTTCCGAATGAATGCCGGGTGCAATGGAAGGTTATCTTCTTGGTTATGCCTGCCGCCGACAACCAACGCTTCAGGGGCCCCTGCAGCATCTTGTCCTTGAAGCCCTCGAAGATAAGCCCTTCATGCCGTTCCCCGAGCAGTCCGTAGGCTTCATCACTGATGGGGTTGTGAACAATCTGCTTCGTCTTCTGCATACGGGTGGTGACGAACATCTTGCCGTTGGTGTACGGCTGTATCTGCTGCCAGGTAAGCTGCCTGATGTCGCTCTTCCGCAATCCCGTCAGGCAGGCGAAAAGGAAAGCCCTTTTTAGAACCTCTTCCTCGCATGGCGTTTCGGCAAGCCGTATCAGTTCCTCCTGGCTCAGATGCTCTCTCATGGTGGGAATACTCTCGATGCGGTCCAGAAAGCCGTTGGGATTCTCCTTTATCTTCCTGTCACGGTAGGCCGTATGCAGGACGGCACGGAAAGCCGACCAGTAGCCCGCCGCAGAATTGATATGCAGCTTTTGGTTGGTGTGTATGGTCTGGGGAGCGTTCAGCAGGTACTCCATGAACTTGCGGCACAGGTCCACATCCACCTCTTCAAAGGTGCATTTGCCATTTACAAACCGTTCAAAGTGTTTGTAGACGTGCTGCCACTTGATATTCCTTCTGTCTGCCAGTTCCTTGAAGTAGGCGAGGAAATCCCCTTTCATCCTGGCCTTGTCAAAGAAACCGTTGTTCTCGTTGAAGATGGCTTCGTAACGCCTGTTGCGGAGTATCTCCGCCTTCTTCATCATGCGTGCGTTGAAATCACGCTCCTGCTGGTTGGCAGGTTTGGCAAAAATGTAAATACCCAGAGCTTCACGTGTTATCACTTTCATGGTGGTGTTGTCACGGTAGCCGGGATAATAGTCCAGACACAGCGAATACTGTGTACCGTTCTTGATCTTGCGCTTGCGCAAGGTTACTGTCTTGCATTTACTCATATTGGTGATGTTTTAACTGGTTGTACATTTCCGGAGGTGTCTCCGTGTTCACGGTGGCAAAGGAACAACGTGAAACAGCCGTGAATATCTCCACGGCAATCATTTTGAAATAATTTTCCGGTAATGGCGGTTGTTTGCGGTTATTTGTTCCTTTCAGCCATGACACGCTCCACATCGGAGCGCAGAAGCAGGTTCTTCACACCGACCTTTATCTTTTCGATGTGCTTAACCTTGACGATATGGCAGATGTTGGCTGAGGAAAGCCCGTAAATCTGCCGGACCTGTTCCACGGTGTAATAACGCTCGTCGTTCACAAGGTCAGTCCTGCGGAGTTCGTCCAAATGGGACTTGGAGTAATAGGTGCGGCCGTATTCTTTTTTGGTCGGTATCCTGTGCCGGTAGGCGTATGCCCGGAGTGCGGCAGGCTTCATGCCGAACTGCTCTTCCGCTTCTTCGGTCAGGAGCCAGTCGGTGATACTTTCCATATCAACTGCAACGCCAAAGAACTCGTCAACATGCTTCTTGCTGTAATAGTTCTTTCCAGCGATACGGCAGATGGGGATGCGGTTGCGTTTGGCGGTGGTATAGAGCCATGACTGCTTGACTTTATAAAGGGACATCACCTCTTCACCGGAATAGAAGTCCAAAATTTCATCGCCTTCCTTTTCCCTTTTTTCTTTTTTGGTCGGGAAAGAAGTTGAAGCGGATTTTTTCGGTGTGGAAGTGCTGCCGGGCAGGATGCGGTGGTAGGGATTGCCCTCCAGCATCCGCTCGATGTCGGCTCTGCGGATGAATGCCATGCGGTTGCTGATGCGTGAGGCTTTCAGCTTGCCCATGGCTACAAGTTTATAGATGTACTGTCGGGAACAGCCCATGAGTATGGCTGCTTTAGAAAAGGTGAGATACTCCTGATGCTGTATCTCCATGATTGGCCGGACGGCCTTGAAGAGGTTGTTCTTCTGTGTCATTCTGGCTCGCCGGGCTTCCGCCTGACAAACCTCGCTGCAATACCTTTGCATTCCGCTGCGGGTTACAAAGGATTTGCCGCAAAAACTGCATTTTCGGGTTGCTTTCATACTGCTTTATCGTTTACTGGTTCATTTCTTCAATCCTGTATTCCTGAAGTGGTGAACGGATGTAAACGGCAGTCAACGGTTGTCGCCTTTCTACACGATGTGACCGTCACTGAATGTTGGGGCGGATATTGTCGCTTGTCGTAAACGGTTGTAAACCCTTGTCAACTGTCTGCACGGTGTGACAAAAAACAAGCCCCGCAAATTCTCCACGTCAGAAATACGTCTCAAAAATATGTGGAAATTTGGGAAGCATCAAAAAGCAGCCGAAAAGTGTTAATTTTTAGAATATACTGATAATTAAAGGTTTATGCTTGGATATTTCTGATTGTTTTTGGTTGTTCTACGCTTCTAAATACATAGTATGAAATATCCAAGTCCATACCCTTGTCATAATAGCTGACGCGCATTTCACTCATTGAATCTATTGCCAAAAGGTAATAATTGCCAATTAATTTTTCGTACCAAGTCTCACAACTGACAAAGCCGAACAGTATAATAATACATAATATAACTTTCTTCATGCGTACAATCTTATTGATACCTTTTTTATCCATGCCTATATTGTTGTTAGTTGAATATCAACATACATATTCCTATCCCTGCCAAGAAACTCCATAGCGGGAAAGTATATATTACCCAAGACGGGATAATCCTGTTCCATTTGTTTCCTTTATATTTCAGCAGTATGGCAGCAGTCCGTTTCCGGGTATATCGCAGATAAAAGGGGATGATGCAAAACACGGTTGTCAGGGTAAAAAAGACAAGCCCGCCTTGTAGTTCCGTGAAGTTCTTTCGTGAAAACCAACTGTCCGTCAGCACACAATTGAAGAAAATACTAAAAAAGAGCAGGGCAATCATGAATGTGGCGGCAAACACGCCGAAAGCACTGAAACGTGGCGGATCATTATGCTTCTTGTAGGTAACATACAGCCTGTAATACAGATAATCAAAGAAGCAATACCTGTATTTCTTCCCATTCTGCATTGAGTTATTTCGCTCAAAACGACTTCTTGTTTCACTTGTATTTTTCATCTTTGCTACAAATTATTGCTAATGGTTTGGCGTGGAACGCTGTTCAAGCGTTATCGCGCTTCGTTATGAACTCATTTGAAAGGTATAAGCCTATTGTCTTCACTATCAGAAGCCAGTAACCCTAATAGTTGATTGAAGCTATCACAGACAAAATCTGCTGAATCTTCAAATTCAGGTTCTAATCCATAATAGATTTTACCATAATTATTTGGAGACAAATCAATACATAGATATTGATATTCTCCTCCGACTGCCATTGCAATAGGAATATGCGTATTCCAAAAGTTGCGTATTTCTTCACAGGCTTCTTTATCATCTTTAAGTGCATCAAGGCTCATTATTTCGAACTCGTTCCAACGGAATCCATTATCGACTTCCTCATTAAAATCTTCAATGGAATTAAACCATACGTTATCATCCTCATTTGTGATAAGTTGGAACTCATTCAAGAATTTGAGATAATCTGCCGGGAGATTACTGTATCGTTGTAAAAAGAAAGGAGACAATTCTTCAATTTCAGTTCTTCTTTTTACAACAAATCCTATATTTTGCAATGCTTCAATCATATATTTAATCTTTTAATTCATAATGGCTGGCGAATAATTGACCGTTAGGGCAGTTCATTCGTTTGTTATCAACTTCTTCATTTCATTTTTTCTCACATCAATATAAAGCAACTCATCATGGTCTGTTATGCTATATAACTCCATAAAATCAACAGTCACTAAATAATACTCATCAAGTCCTTCACAATCACCTATGAATGTATATATATCAGACATTCTTGCTTTATAAACAATGAAATCTTTGTTCCAATAATCAATAAAGAAATAGAGAACGATATTTTTGTCTATTATATCCAGTAGATGAAAGTAAGGATCTTCCATGTTGCAATCTATGCTGTATGGCACATATTTAAAGTTCAACCATAATGCACGGGGATTGCCAAATACAAAAGTATCATATAGACTTTGTATTAAAATCTCTTTATCTGCATCCTCTATTTTCTGAAATGGAAGATTGTTGTCCGTGATTGTTCGTTCTATTTCTTTATAATCAAACATGACGTTTTACTTTTGTTGATAAAGGTTTAGCGGGGAACGGCTTGCCGTTATCCTGCGTTGTTATCCGCATTTACATTTCATCGAAAATTGAATCTAAAAGGTTATTCAATTCATCATCAGTGAGATTGAAGTTCTCTTGTTCAATTTTCATGCTCTCGTATATTTCTGCCATTTCCTCTCCTTCGGTAGAGAAAAACTGGTCGGCTGATTTTATGCCGTACTCGTCAACAAGCATTCTTCTGAATACTTGTTTAGCTTTTTCGATTTTCTTTTCTTTTTCCATTTTTCTTTTTTTTAGTTGCGGATAATCGAGTAGGAGAAACGGGATTATTTCCCGTTTCGACCTCTCACACCACCGTGCTTACCGTTCGGTACACGGCGGTTCATTAAACTTGATGTTCTCACGTAATAGTATTCTGACATGGGGATGAACCCCAATCCTTTCAGGTAGTCATTCGTCATACTTGTACTCAATGCAGTAGAAGCGATGCGCACAAGTCCTTTACGAGTTTTGGCTACCGTCAGAGCAACCCATTCGGGGATGTTGAACTGCTTTAGCTTTTTGATGCGGGTACGGATGAACTGCCACTGCTTCCATTATAAAAGTTCGCAGACGGACACGTATCCAGCCGTCCACCTTTTCAAGAAACGTCCTGCATCCGGCTATACGGAAGTAGTTTACCCATCTCCGTATAGCCGTGTTCAACTCTTCCAGCATCTGTCGGATGCTGATTCCACGACTGCGTTTGGTTATCACACGTATCTTGTCCTTTAGTCGTTCTTTCGGACGCTCGGACACACGTGGCACACAACCGCCTTTCTTATACCGAAAACCAAAGCCCTTGTTCGATACGACCTGCTTATAGGCTTGTCTCATGTTGCTTGCGCTAAGTATATCTTCAAGCATACTGTTTCTTTTATTACGTTATACATTTGGTCGTCCTCTTCCATATATGCAAGGTGACATTCCGCGCTTACTCGCTGCTACTTTCCGTTTCCAACGTACTC
>NZ_CAOOSE010000009.1:0-146315 GCF_948499155.1 uncultured Phocaeicola sp.
GAGTACGTTGGAAACGGAAAGTAGCAGCGAGTAAGCGCGGAATGTCACCTTGCATTGCAGACCATGCAGACCGACCACAGCCGACAAATGGCAGAAGTAGAGCGGAAGCACCGCAGGGAGATAGCGGACAAGGAAGCGAGGCGCAAGGAGGAAATATCGTTTCTGAAAACGGTAATCGCAAGGGTGGCGGCATGGTTTCCCTATTTCCATGAAATGCTCCGTATCGAAAACCTCAGCCGCCTTGTCGGGTTCAGCGACGGGCAGACGGCAACGCTCGTCAAGGGAAAGCTGTTGGAGTATGCAGGGGAACGCTATTCGGAAGAACACGGACGGAAATTCAAGACCGAAAAGGCTGGGGTTCAAGTACTGAAAGACCCGACGGACGGGATAAAATTAGTTCTTGCCATCGACCGAAAGCCCATTGCCAAGTGGTTCAAAGAGCAATTTGAGAAACTTCAGCAGAACATACACCGACCCATGCAGCCGCAAAGGAAAGGCAGGGAGATGAAGTTATAACCGTTTTATCTCGCTGGAAAACAATAAAAAAAGTGCTGTTCACCATTTCACATGAACGGCACTTTATGTATCTTTGCCTGTCGTTTTACATTTTTACAATCACAAATGTCTTATCAAATAATCGTGTAATAAAATCGTTTTTAATATGATTGAAACAGAACGCCTGATTTTAAGAGAAATACTGCCTTCGGATGCAGATGCCATGTTTGAACTCGACTCCGACCCTGAGGTACACAGATATCTCGGCAACGCCCCCGTGAAAAACAAGAAGAGGATTCTTGAAATAATAGATTTCATAAGAGGACAATATAATGCGTTTGGTATTGGGCGATGGGCTGTTGTTTTGAAGGAGAACAATAAATTTATTGGATGGGCAGGACTTAAATATGTAAATGAACCGATGAATGCTCTTCCTTGCTATTATGATTTGGGTTATAGATTTGCACGGAAATATTGGGGCAAAGGATATGCTACAGAAGCTTCTATTGCTTTGATGGATTATGCTTTCAATAAACTGAAGATTCCGTGTGTCTATGCCCTCATTGAAACCGACAACTTGAAATCAAGGCGTGTTTTAGAGAAAGTAGGATTCCACGAAGATAAGTCTATGACGATTGATGGTGTGCCTCATGTACAATTTAAAGCAATAAAACCAATATAAGGACGTGAACCATATTTATATGGAACATCATAATAAGAAATACGTTTATTGGTTGTGTGTCATCGTGATAGCAATGTTCGTTTTACCTTGTGTGGTAGCTCGCCTCGCATCAGAATGTAACGGCATGACATTGTGCATAATATTGTTCTTAGTCCTCAATCCGGTGTTATCGTATTGGGGACTTTTTGTAAAAAAAGCATCAAACAGATGTGGAGTTGATTTCAGCGGTGATGTTTTTTTTCTGGAATATGGCTGTCTTTCTAAATAAAGGAAATCTGTTTCCTGATATACCCCACACTCTATCTTGCTTTGGGTTGGAGTACGATGTCCGTAATTGAATATCTAAGTAGAACATGAATACGAAATTATGACTAAAGTGATCTTTTAGAATTGATAGGCAGAGTGAACTCCCCCTACGAGTCGTGAATAAAAGGCAACGAGATGATTTTATCGGGTATGAAATAAATATATTATAACACATTGGCACTTTGAGAAAAACATATTATATTTGCAAACAAGAGAGTTATTTGCTAGCATAGCAACACTGAAATTCGCACGCTTGCTAAATCGTTACCTCTATTTCTCAAATAATTAGCTAAAAGTTTATTCTTCAATCAGTTAAGTCAAACCGATAAAAATCAAAAATAGATTGTTCCCTACCAGCCATTATAAACCATGAGAATAAAAGAATATTCCACAAACGAACTGTTGATGATTGCCAATAATGTAACTAGAGAATATCCGGACAAGAAAGTCAGGCAAGCAAAACTAGAGCTGTACAACCGTGGCGTAACCGACAAGGTGATAGCCGACATCATGGAAGAAAAAGAAGAAGCCTTTATGAAAAGGCTAGATGCTGCCGCACGTGCGGAACAAGCGAGAATTGACAGGAATAATGAAAAGAACAGAAATGTCAGTTATCAATTATGGGAAATGCTGATAATGTTTATATTTGCACCGTTCTATTTATTTAAGCGGCATTATTCACCCAGTGAATGCTTTCCTAAACTGAGACAATTGAAAGAAGAAAAGTATGACCTGAAATTCAAACAGCGCATCGCATGTTTGCTTGCAGGAGATATAGCTTGGGTGGTTACCTATTGGTTTTATTACACCTTTATAGTAGATTAGAAAAATAAGTTTGTGATAATGAATTGGTATATATATTGGTTTATAGCGAGCAGCTATTTCGTCAAGCACCTATTTGGCTTCCTTACCAAAAGGGCACAAGGCGTCTCCCTCTACTTCGCGATACTTCTCACCCCTGCGTTCGCCCTCTACTCCATCCTGTTTATCGGGATAGACAGACTCTTGGGCACACGTATATATAATGAATATTATTGGGTGCTGGGATTGGTGGTCGCCGCATCGCACATTGTCCTGTTCTGCTTGAACACCAAACTGTCCTACCGCTGGGAAGATACATACCGGAAGTGCTGCACGGACCGGAAGAATATGATTTCGGTAGCTGTCTCGGTGGTAGCGGTGGTGGTGTGGATTGTTTTGTTGGCTAAATGGGTACATAAATGAAAAAAGGAATAAAAAAAACGGATAATTATTTTGAGCGTAACCGGAGAATCCGGCTAGCACGAAATTACAGGTACAACTTTATCGACTACCTCTATTATCAGGGAGAGCGATACAGTAAGAAATATCTCAGCAGTTCAGGCAATTGGTTAATAACACAGTATTGGATGGGGTTTGTTTTCTGGCCGCTTCTGCCTTTTTGGATGCCTCACTATACCGATATTCTGGGGAATATATTGGAAAAAATGAATTTAACGGATAATCTTCATCCGATAATGGGGATGTTGGTTCTTTTTCTTCCAATGCTCGCCGCAATATCACTTCCGTCCGGTCTATGGTGCTTGTTGAGATACAATAAAGACAGGGTGGCGGCTATAAAGCACCACTATCGTCAAAGTATATGGAAGGATGCAATCCCTATGTGGCTATTGTGGATGATTCCTCTTTTATTTGACATATTACTATTAGTGATATATCTAACGATGATAAAATAAGCCGGAGGAAACAATAACAGTGCAAAGCCTTAAGGAGATAATTTATAAATAATTGGTAACAACAATAGGATGAAATAGCCATGAAAGCAAAATTAAAATACCCGATATTCAGCTTTACCCCCAAAGGCAATATGATTTATGTGTTTTGGGAAGAGGAACTGCATCAAACGACCAATATCGACCTGCTGAAAAAAAAGAAGAACTATATCGTAGTCGATTCCACCGGGACTAAATACGTGGAAATAGGGGCGCACATGGTGAAATGGAAAGGCATAGCCGGATATTTCACCGGGATGCAGGGACGTGTGATTTCCATTGAATACGAGTACGAGGATTGCCCCGAACCTTTCTCCTTACGCCAACTGCAAGAAAGGATAGCGGAAAGATACCCTAAAACACGCTGGTTCAAAGAAGAATGTTGGGACAGCGTAAACGACTTCCGGCAAACGATTTTCGCCTGCAAGACCTTTGAAGAACTTGCCGAAGTGATGATGCCCCGTCCCCTGACGTTACGTGCCCGCATCGCCAGATGGCTGCATCCCACCCCACAGGAAAAGAAAATACGGATAAAAATGCTTATATTTTTGATTATTTACCTGACGGTATGCTACCTGATATTCGGGTGGCAAAACTAAGCAGGGAGAAAGAGCATGGGTAACAAAAAGAATATTAACAAGGTCAATCAAATAGTAGAATGCAGTTCCTCATTAAACCCAAACAGTTAAATGAAAAATAGTATTTTTTATGCACCTTCCCAAACATTCAGAAGTTTCCAAATTTACTTTGTATAACCTTTTTCGTGAATATGCTTGTATATTGTATGCAAACCGCGTAGTTTTGTGTAGCATTCTAATATAAAACAGTTTAGATATGATGAAATGGATAAAGAAAATCTTCGGTCTTGCCCGTCCCGAACAAATAACGATGGAGCAAATAGAGCAGCTTCCGCCTGTCAAACTATGCCGAAAATTCATAGACGGAGAATTGGAAAGCGATACCGAGTGTGAAATGTTTGATAGCATAATGTGTGCTGTGGAATTGCATGCCGAAGTCTTTAATGGCGGTTTCAACCAGTATTATTACAATTCGGGCGGTGACCGTTCCGAACGTGCCCGAAGCACCTTTGCCTTATTGGGCGCCGACCGGATAGCCGATGTGGTGAAGCGTGCCAACGAGTGCTACACCGCCCACGAGGACAATCTGGAAACTCAATGGGAAGACAGAACAAAGGAAAGTCTTTGCAACAGTTATAAGGAGAAGCTTTTCGATACGCTTGATGAGGAATATTATGCCTTGATGAAAAATGACAAACAGCTATACGGAATGATAGGCACTTACATCAAGCAACATCCGCAGGAGTTCCTGACAAGGCGGAAAAAATGTGACAATATTTGTGACGGACAGAGCAATTCCCTTGAAGAGCCTGACGGAATATTGGAGTATAAACGTGAATTTACCCTTTGGGAACGTATTCAGGATTGGTTCTATCGTATATTCCTGTCGGTGCTTGCACTCATGTTTCTCTTTGTTATAATCAAAAAAGTGTGGCTATGGATTGCAGGATAATTACTATATGATGGAAACGATCAAAGCATTTATAGGCATCTTTATGATGATATTCATTCATCTGATTCTTCCGCTTGCAGGGATAATAGTTTACATCCGACTGATACGAAAGATGCGGCGGGAAGGTGTGCCGCACATTCCGAGAGGTGCATTGCTTCTGTTGTTCATCATCTATGGCGGTGTGCTGATGGAGATACTGACCGGACTGTTTTGGGTTGCGTCCGGAATGTCAAGTCTGGGACTTCTATTCTTGATATTCGCCGCCCCTGTCCTTTGTGGCGCGATAGTCCGGCAGCAACGGAATAATACCGGGATATCCAAATACCACCGCACCATACGCCGCATGGCCTTGTGGTATTTGTGGGCCGAAGCAGCTTTGGCAGGTATCATGCTGATATTTATTATTGTATCTATGGTTCGGGCAGCCGTCAATGCCGGATAGAAGGAATAAAAAGACTAATATCTTATCCATAATAGAAATTTAGTGTAAATCTATACCACAAAAGTAAAATGATAAATCCTCACTTCACACAGGTTTTCCCTATTCATCGATAGGAATATCACTATATTTTCATACTTTTGTACCTAATATTAAACACGCACACCTTCTATGCGTCCATATAATGCTATAAATAATATTTGTCGAAGTATCTTCTTTCTCCTCTTCCTTTCTACAGTTGCCCTGCAAACAACATTTGCACAACTAAGATACAGAAATGCCGATGAGCCATCTCTACCGGAGAAATACTCCCTACTAATGCTAACGATACTTCCCAGTTCCACTACGCTAGCCCTCGATTTGGAATGTGAAAATTCAGGAAATGCTTCGGCACTGTTGAGATTCCTGATGTTTTTGTTCGGCAGGGTGCTTTCTCCTCTAACGGGAATGGGCAATACGCTTTGTACCACAGGGATGATATTTATCGTTTGTTGTGCCGGGGCGTGGATATGTACTAAGAAGGCGATACGATGATTAAAAAAAGAAAATGCAGAACGAAGTTTCTTCTGCGTTTTCATATCTTTGCCATGATAACTGGAAAAAATCAATAAGACAGAGAATAAAGTGCGAAACAAAATGAATATCAATTCAACTTTATGATAAGAAAATTAGCAAAAACAGAGTATCCCCAAGCTATCGAATTATCTCTTGCTGTATTTACTGAATGTGGCAAAGCAGATTAGGACGAGGAAGGGCTTGAAACGTTTAAAAGTTTCATCGGAAATGAACAATTAATGGATGAACTTACCATTTATGGCGCGTTCTGTAATAATGAACTCGTTGGCATTATGGGTAGCAAAAATGAAGGAAAACACATTTCGCTTTTCTTTATCAAACCGATATACCACCGCAGGGGTATCGGGCGAAAACTTTTTGATTATGCTTATACTCTGAACGGACTCAGCACTACAGAAATTACAGTCAACGCTTCCACTTATGCTGTTCCTTTTTATGAAAGTCTGGGATTTCAGCCAATCGGTGATGCTCAATGTTATCACGGTTTGACTAGCATCCCAATGAAGAAACGGAAACAACTCTAACAACCATGAATATAGAAGATTACAGAGCATATTGCCTCTCCATGAAAGGTGCGACCGAGTGTATGCCTTTTGATGAATTTACCTTAGTATATAAGGTGATGAACAAGATGATATCCTACGCTCCTCTCAACCCGAAAGAAGGCCGTTTTTGGGCAAACGTGAAATGCGATCCGGATAAATCCGCCGAACTGATGGAGCGCTATGAGGGTATCTGTTTCGGCCCTCATTCTGATAAAAAATATTGGATTACTATTCTGCTGGAAAGTGATGTTCCGGATGAACTAATCAAGGAATTAATCAATCATTCGGTAGATGAAGTCATCAAGAAATTGCCCAAAAAGAAACAGGAAGAATATCGGAATATGCATTAATTATCTCATTCTAAAAGATTATAGCTTAAAATTAGGAAAAGAGCTGCTTATCTTGTATTTTCGCGCCACCAAAAACGAAAAAATAAAAAGAGAATGGATGTAATCAAGACATGGTTCGAAGGATTTGAGAAAGGTGTGACCCGACTTTCTCCGGCAGAAAGAGAAAACTTCTTTTGCGAATGTGGAAAAAATTGTGTGCAGAATGGAGTTTTGCCCATTTACGAGCAACTGTATGAGGATGTCAAAGGTGACTTGGATGCTTTTTTCACTAAAGCCAACGAGTTTGACCAAGTACGAGGCGAAATTGTGGAACATGGAAAAAGTTACAACTTGTGTTTTACCGCCTGCGTCTGCCCGTTGCATCAATCGGGTTATGTCAATACTCCGTTGCTATGTGAATGTTCTCGCCAAAGTGTGCTTTACACCATGCATAAGTTGTGGAAAGATAAGAAATTTGAGGTGACGCTTTGCGGAACGGTATTGGGGGGAGATAATGAATGCAAACTCAATATCAAGGTGCTCGATACACCTGCCGCAACTTAATTATCAACCTATTCTGTCATTTACGATAATTGAAAAATGAAAACAATTCATATTCTTTACCTCGCTGTCTTCGGTCTGTTCATAGGCGGATGTTCTTCACAAAAATCCCGGAAGGAATCCTTTTCCGTGTCAACCAATCAGGAAACCCCGGCTAATCTGAATGTTTTAAAGAGCCATATAGAAACCATCATTAAGGATAAAAAAGCGACTGTAGGTGTGGCTGTCATACTGAATGGAAAAGACACGCTGACCATTAACAATACCGAAAAATATCCGATGATGAGTGTCTACAAATTTCATCAGGCGTTGGCTGTCTGCGATTATTTGGAGAAGAAAAATATTCCACTCACTACCCTGCTCCATTTGGACAAGAAGTTTTTTAAGCCCGATACTTACAGCCCTTTGCGCGATAAATATCCGCAGGGGGACTTGGACCTCTCGCTTGGTGAGTTGCTGACTTACACCCTGCAACTGAGCGATAATATAGCTTGTGACATCTTGTTCGATTACATTGGCGGAGTAAATGTGGTGGACGAATATATTCATTCTTTAGGCATAAAAGAGGTATCTATCACCACCACCGAAGATGAAATGCATCAAGACATGGAAGATTGTTACGAGAATTGGAGTACTCCCCTGGCCGCAGCTTCTCTTTTGGAAATATTTACAACTAATGATTCTTTGCGAAATGAATATACTGATTTTGTGAAGCGCACCATGATAGAATGTCAAACCGGAAAAGACCGGTTGGTTGCCCCATTGTCCGAAAACGGTATTATCATCGGCCACAAAACGGGAACTTCCGACAAAAACTCTCGCGGTGAATATATCGGTACAAATGATATAGGCTTCGTTACTTTACCCGATGGTACGCGGTACACTATTGCCGTATTCGTCAAAAATTCTCAGGAAGAGATGGACGCGAATGCCAAAATAATTGCTGATATATCGGCAGCCGTCTATCAGTTTGTTTGCCAAAAACTTCCTGCTCCTTCTTCTGAAAAAAAACTATCACTAACTAATAAAACAGGTAACAATGAAAACTAAAAATTATCTTTTGGCACTATTCGCGCTATCTTTAGCATCATGCACTGTCTATCAAGTGCCTGTTAACGAATTTGCCCAACAAATTGAGAACAGCCACATCGAAAAGCGAAAAATAGAAGTTGGTAGTGGCGGTCTTGTTTCGTGGTGGGCTGCCGACAGTTTATATACAAACGGTTTGCACACACTGAAATGTTATGATAAAAAGGGTAATGCGAAAGAGATAGAAGTGACTCCTGGAACGGTTGTCAGGTTCACCACCAATGACGGCAAACATGCCACTTATTACTTCGATTCTGTCATTTGGGGTGATACGGCAGTTACCGGAACGACTTCGCGCATCCTGAATATGCAGAAAATTATCGCAAAGAATGAGATTAAGAAAATAGAAATTGATAACAACAGAAAATCAGGACGATATAAATAAGTAAGAAATACGTTTCTAAAGATAATTAAGAAAGATGGGGGCTTCAATTACAAAAATAGCAGATAACAAGAAACGTTATTTGGATTTACTGCTACTTGGAGATGAACAGGAAAGCATGATAGACCGCTATTTGGAGCGTGGCGAAATGTTTGTCCTCGAAGATGATGGAGTCAAGGCCGTCTGTGTGGTTACAGGCGAGAGCCGGGAAGTCTGCGAACTGAAAAACATAGCTGTCACTCCCACTGCACAACGGCAGGGATATGGCAGAAAACTGATAAATTATTTGATAAATCATTATTCCGGCCAGTACACACAAATGATAGTGGGAACCGGAGAAGTACCGAGTGCCATTGCGTTTTATGAGAATTGCGGATTTGAATATTCGCATCGCATAGTGGGCTTTTTCACTCAAAATTACGACCATCCTATCATTGACAATGGAGTTTTACTAAAGGATATGATTTACTTAAAACGCAAGATATAAAGCTACCCCATCGGCTTTTTTACCTATTCTCCCGATACTGTTTGGGAGACAGTCCTACCTCTCTTTTAAAGTAAATCCTATCTGCATGGCTTTCACACAGGCTATCATACAGGGATAAATGAAAGAAATCCTTTACAATCATATTTTCTCTGTGGAAAATATGATGACCGAGTTCATCCTGCTTGAACACGGGCACGGATGGAATAGTTTGTGAATGCAAAGTAAAGGATGTTAGGGAGTAACAAAGAAGGAAAGGCGGCGAGAGGAATTCTCCCTTTATGGGTTTTTCGGATTTTTATTTCTATTATGGGTATGGAATATACATTCGGTCGACAACAAACAGATAACATTAACAATGATAAGTTGTACATCATTGTGCTCTCATGCTCTCACCCTATATATAACAAGCTAATTATAAATGACTTATGTGATGATGGTAAAAAATGTTAGCTCTCACTTGTACTCTCATGCTCTCACTACATTTTGAAGCATATTCCTGCATAATACGCTTTCCATCAGCTATATAGCCTTTTTTACAGGCTGTTCCGGCTTGATATAGAGTAGGGTGTTTTCAGACGTTTTCATTATAAAAAGTGCGCATAAAGCATGGAATATAACAGCTGACGAAATCTTGGCGGCAGTAAAGAACAAGACGTTTTCAAAAAACCTCGTTATCTTTTCAAAAAAGCTCCTTATCTTTTTAAAAAAGCTCTTGCTCTTTTTTTTAAATGTCCTTGTCTTTTGGGTGTACACTTCACACATACGTACGCATGAGCCGATACGTACGTCCGCGTAGGCCTACACGTATATACGCATAAGCCCACACGTACGTCCGCATAAGCCTACACATATATATGTGTGTCAAATCCCTAATATTCTTGGTGAAGAAGAACTGAATATATTTTCTTATTCAAAAAAATAATGTACCTTTGCGGCATGTTAAAAACTCAACTATCGGATTTGGTGTTGTAAACAATCTGTTCTGATACAACAGATTGTCCTTTAGTTTGCTCTCGGATAAATCTTTTCGAGAGTGATTCCTTTATTACTATAATTTAAAATTTTAATCCGCATATAAGTGATGAGGATATTGCTATACCCACACGTATATGCTAAATACATTACGATAATGAATAACGATAACAATACAATTCTAGGATTCGACGTTAATTTAATTTGTGAATATTTTCTAAGTACAGAACGACAAGGCCCCGGAAGTCCCGAAGTAACCCTTAAAGCGCTGAGTTTTATAGATAACCTTACGGATAAATCCCTTATTGCCGACCTCGGTTGCGGAACGGGTGGCCAAACAATGGTATTGGCACAACATGCGCCGGGAAGCATTACAGGCATCGACTTTTTTCCAGGATTCATTGACCGCTTCAACAGCAATGCCGAAAAACTGCATCTTCAAGATAGAGTAAAAGGGATTGTCGGTTCTATGGACGACCTTTCTTTTAAGGAAGAATCTTTGGACTTAATTTGGTCTGAAGGAGCTATTTATAATATCGGTTTTGAACGGGGAGTGAACGAGTGGCGTAAATATTTGAAAACAGGCGGATATATTGCTGTTACCGAAAGTGTTTGGTTTACCGAAGAGCGTCTGGCGGAGATTCATGATTTCTGGATGAGCGTTTATACGGAAATAGATACGATTCCAAACAAAGTAGCCCAGATACAAAAAGCAGGCTATGTTCCCGTTGCTACGTTTATTCTTCCGGAAAATTGCTGGACAAAACATTATTTTGCTCCACAAGCTAAAGCAGAAGAAATTTTCCTTAAAAAGCATGTGGGAAACAAAACTGCCGAAGAACTGGTGGCATCCAATCATCATGAAGCCGAACTGTACAGCAAGTATAAAGAGTATTACGGTTATGCTTTTTTCATTGCAAAAAAGATAAAGTAATGATTGGTTCAAGCGGAAAACATGACTTTTTCGGCTTTGGAATACGAAAAACGTAAAAGTTAATAAACGAAGCGTAAAGCGTTTAGGTAGAGGTTGTATCAAAAATCCGATACCACTATTCTATAGTTTGTCATTCTGAGTAATATAAAGAATCCGTAAATGGAAAAAACAGATTCTTCACTAACAAAATGACAATATAATGGAATAGTTTAGTAATGATACAACCTCTCTTTTTTCTCATTTATGTAAAATTAGCAAGATTGAACAATGCTTTATCACCACGAATTGCGTACTTTTGCTTCCACAAATAGACAGTAAATACTTTTTTGTGGTATGGAATGGCTATTTGAAATACACCCTAAAACAAGAATCATGGAAGAAAAATATATAACATTAGATAAAAGCAACATTGATAATGAACATATCTGTTGCGCATTTTCTGATAAGAAATGCCAAGAGGGTTACGCCTTGAAAAAAGAGTGGTTGAAAAGAGAGTTTGACAATGGATATGTTTTCAGACGACTGGATGCGAGGGCTAAAGTTTTTCTGGAATATGTTCCGGCAGAGAAGGCTTGGATTCCTGTAGATGCTCCCAATTACTTAATGCTGAACTGTTTCTGGGTATCAGGACAATATAAGGAAAAAGGGCACGGGAAGGCTTTGTTGCAATCAGCCATTGATGATGCCAAATCTCAAGGTAAATACGGCCTGGCAACGGTAGCGGGTATAAAAAAGCTCCACTTTATGAGTGATACAAAATGGTTGCTGAAACAAGGCTTTGAAATTGTGGAAAAATTATCAAATGGTTTTGCGCTGCTTGTGCTGAAATTTGATGATGCCTGTCCCACTCCTTCATTTAAAGAATGTGTGAAGAGTGGAGAATGCCTGGAGAAAAACGGACTGGTAGCTTATTATACCCATCGTTGTCCGTATACGGATTATTATGTAAACGGCTCTCTATGTACATTGGCACAGGAACATAAGATTCCGTTGAAAATTATAAAAATTGGAACAATGGAAGAAGCACAGTCATCGCCTACACCTGCTACAATATTTTCTTTATTTTACAATGGGAAATTTATCACGACAGATCTCAGTGTATGCACGGATAAACAATTTGAAAAGA
This sequence comes from uncultured Phocaeicola sp., assembly GCF_948499155.1. NCBI lineage: Bacteria > Pseudomonadati > Bacteroidota > Bacteroidia > Bacteroidales > Bacteroidaceae > Phocaeicola > uncultured Phocaeicola sp. Next base: position 12,205 of record NZ_CAOOSE010000009.1, read on the forward strand.
TGCTGAGTAATGTATTAGTAAACATTGACAAATAAATTTAAGAATAAAATGAAGAAAAAAAATGATTATTCGTTTAATAACTTCAAATGAAAATACAGTTGGATGATACATGAAAAACCTAATGAAACGTGCCATACCGCTTTATACATTCTATAAGAATAAATACGGAAGCGAACTATTGATAGATATCGTGGAGTTGAAAGATATAAAGAAATTTATAGCCGGAAAGCAGGCTCATACCTTGTCTTATTATGACATTACTTTCATAACCGAAGGAGAAGGGGCCTTCAGCATTGGCAACCAAACGCATCATGCCGTTCCCAAGGACGTTTTTTTCTCCAAACCGGGAGAAATCCGGAACTGGGATATTCATCATATAGACAATGGCTTTGCCTTGATTTTTGAAGATGAATTTCTCTCTTCTTTTTTCAAAGATTCGCTGTTCGTGCAGCATCTCGCCTTTTTCAAGCCCGGTACCACCTCTGCCAAACTTCACTTGTCCGAAGCGCTTTATGTCCGTTTTCTTTCACTTCTCCAAAATATCAAAAAAGAAATAGACGCGTATCAGTCCAATGACGTGCATGTGCTTAGGGCGTTGCTCTACGAAGCACTCATGTTGCTCAACCGCGCTTATCAATCTCTTCCGGCAGATGACAAACAAAACGAAACCGGGAATCCCTACATAGGGCGTTTCATCCGGCTGGTCGATGAATATGCAGAATGCGAACATTCCGTACAGTTTTATGCGGAACAGCTTTGCATCACTCCTAATTATCTGAATGAGCTGGTCAGTACGACATTGAATATCAGCGTCAAACAATATATAAGAAATAAAATAATGGAACGAGCCAAGAATCTGCTCGTTTATACCCGGCAACCGATATCCGAGATAGCAGAAACGCTCCACTTCTCTACAGTTTCTTATTTTGTCCGCAGTTTTCGTCAGCATACGGGCACGACTCCCCTGCTCTATCGCATGGGACATCAACCATGAAAAGTGACATTTCATCCTTGGTTTTTATGCCTGTGCATCTCGCCTGTTTCTCTATCTTTGCAGGCAGTTATTAACCCATAAATAAAACAAAAAAGATGAGAGATGCAGAAAAAACAGTAGGCAATATTGTTGACAAGCAGAGTGTTTCCTTTGTTGGTTCCATAGACGCAAACGGTTTTCCCAATATGAAGGCCATGTTGCAGCCCCGAAGACGGGAAGGTATCAGGACGTTCTATTTCACTACAAATACGTCTTCCATGCGTGTGGCCCAGTATCGGAACAACCATCATGCTTGTATCTATTTTTATGACAAACGTTTCTTTCGCGGAGTGATGCTTATCGGCACGATGGAAGTGTTGACAGATAGGGCTTCGCGTGAGTTGATTTGGCAAGAAGGTGACACGATGTACTATCCCAGTGGAGTGACAGACCCCGATTATTGTGTTTTACGTTTCACGGCTGTTTCGGGCAGGTATTACAGTAATTTTAAATCGGAAGATTTTAAGGTGAAAGAATAAAATAATCCATTGCAGGTGGGATAGGTCATTTTCCAGGGGATGCTTCAAAACTCCGATAGTGCTATCAATTATTTTGTCATTCTGAGCAAAAGCGAAGAATCTGTACACACAAAGTGATTGAAAACAGATCCTTCACTAACGTTCCCTTAGACAAAAGGATAGAGCTATCGGCCTTTTTGGACAGCCCCTTGCTTTTTAATACATAAATTTCAGCAAAAGTAACGATTATCAAACAAGAAGCACACAAAAGGACAGAAAAAAGTGACATTATTCCGCTAAAACTTGCGGTAAATCTTCCGAGTCTGTTCAGGAGTACGCGCATTCAGATAAATTTGCAGACCGGACTTGTCCGTTATCTTAATGTAAGGTGCTTCGTCCGAAGATAGGAAAAGAAGACACTTCCCACCATCCCGCAGTTTGAACCAGCCTTTGCGGACATTGCCGGCAGCCAGTCCGTTCATTCGATAAGTGATGGCCGGAAGGGTATCGGAAAGAGTAATACTTTTCAATTCTTCCAAGTTTAGCGTAGTGCCATACATGCCGGTTATCACCATCCGGTTTTGCGCTATCTTTACATCTGCCGGAAACATTCCGTAGAAAATAGGCAGTAAACCAATTGCCACAATCACACTCGCAATAAGCATACTCTTCTTATTTCTTTTAGCCGAAGTAGAATTGTGGTCGTACTTCCGTTGTTTTATCAACATATAAGAGACAGAAATGAGCGGGACAAACAAGGGTACGAACGAGGCTGCCGTCGGCCAACCCATCCGCAGGAAAAGATAATAGCACACTGCAACCATTATGCCCATAACTATAAGACATCGGGACATGAAAAGGGATAAGCCTTTTATATCCACATTCTCTTTTTCTTTGCGTGACATTGTATTGTATCCCGCAATCATATTAGGATAACGCTTCACCAAGAAACCGATACCCATTAAAGGAAGGGTAATAAATATCAGTATGAATTTCATAGCATTTCTTTTTTGATAGGGTTTGTGGCTAAAGATAGAAAACTTTATCCAAAGAACAGCGCATGGAGGCGGTAAAAAGACCTCATTAAAAAAGGAGCGCATGGAAAAAGTTTTTTTTAATTTCTTTTTGCTCTGTCTTCCTGAACGAAGTGAAGGATCTATAAATATAAAGTGGATGTACACAGATTCTTCACTTCGTTCCCTTAGACAAAATAATAGAACATTTTAGTTTTGACCCTGCTTATTGATATACATCAGAAATCTCTTTCAATAACCGGTTCAGGCTTCTGATATCAATTCCCAAATAGGAAGCCATATCTGCTTTTGACAGCTTCAATCCTTGCCTTTTTTCTATCGTAAGCAATTTCGTCAACGCATATTTTATGGGATATAACTGTTGATACACAGCCCGGCTGCTTGTATTAATCATTCTTTCTGCCATTTCGGACAACAATATCCGGCAAAATTGAAAGTTTGTATCGCAAAGGTGATTAAAGAAAGAAGCCGGGAAACAGTAAACCTGTACGTCGGACATAGCTTCTACCGTATTGAAACAAGGCGATTTTCGGAGTGCCTCTGCTTCCCCGACTATTTCGCCCTCGCCAAAAAACTCAAAGGTGTAGCTTTTTCCATTTTCTTCATCATGGTAGCATTTGGCGATTCCCGCTTTTATAATGAAAACTTTATAATACGTTTCACCTTGTTTATATAGAAGTTCGCCTTTTGCGAATTTTCTACATACGATATTACTTTCCGTCTGTTTTTCATACAGGCTTTCGATGAAAGATAAAAGTAGCGTATTGGTGCGTAGCATAATTTTTTTATACGGTTAGGACATTTGTCCTTTTATAGAGTTGATTTTCTAGATATCTTTGTCGCCAAAGATAATAAAAGTAACCGAAAATGGACCTTGATATAAACGATAAAATAAATGTAATAGCATTCGATGCGGATGATACATTGTGGAGGGAACTTGATAATTATGAGCTTTTTGAACATACCTATTGCTGCATTTTGAAGCAATATTATTCCGAGGAACAGGCCATGCGGATGTTGCAGGAAACAGAGAAGAGAAATATCCCTTTTTATGGTTATGGGCTGAAGAGTGTCATGCTGAGTATGGTTGAAACGTTGTGCAACGCGAACAATAATGTTGTCAATCCCCACTGCATAAAAAAGATAATCGAGTTTGGGCAAACCTTGATGAAACAACCGGTTGAACTGCTGGCAGGGGTTGAGGAAGTCTTGCAACAGTTAAGTGGAAATTACAAGTTGGCATTGGCTACGAAAGGAGATTTGCTGGACCAACAGAGGAAAGTTGAAAAATCAGGTTTGCAGCATCTCTTTTCACATATAGAAATCATGAGTTATAAAAATAAAGATGAGTATAAACAATTGTGTGAAAAATTAGATTGCTCTCCGGAAAACTTCCTGATGGTAGGCAATTCTCTTAAATCAGATATTTTACCTGTTATAGAACTTGGGGGGTATGCCGTTCATATTCCTTATCACATAACATGGGTAGAGGAACGTTATGACGAAAAGTTTACGCATCCCCGTTTGTTTCAACTATCCGATATAAAAGAGGTGTTAACTATTTTGTAATATCAAGCAAAGCTTTCATGGGAATGTGTTAAAACTGAATTACCGCCGCCAAGTTGAAAGACGCCTATCTCGGTATCGGGGACGTTTACCCGATAGTGTCGGTTCTTTTCTCAGAAGCAGAAAGGTAAAGACGTTGAAGCCCTGCAAGTCCAAATACAGACATATAGCCATTTATTTCACTGAAAAACAATAAAAAGTGCCGTTCATCATTCCACATGAACGGCACTTTTAGTGATTTTGTATATTAAATTAAATCTACCACAACCCGGTTTCCGTTGTTTTAGAACATTCCAACTCCAATAATCCTTTTTTTGCATCGAGACCTCCTCCGTACCCCGTGAGTTTATGATTGCTGCCGATTACCCGGTGGCAGGGAACAAAGATAGAGATAGGATTGGTGGCATTGGCCGATGCGACTGCACGCACAGCCTTCGGGTTATGGATGCGGCGGGCAAGCTCGCCATAAGAGATGGTCGTTCCATAAGGTATTTTCATCAGCTCTTCCCATACGGTGCGTTGAAATTCCGAGCCGGTAAAGACAACGGGAATGTCGAATATCTTACGATGTCCGGCAAAATATTCTTCGAGTTCCCCGATTGCCCGTTCGATGATGTCGGAAGTTCCTTCTTCGTACCTCGCATTCAGATGTCGCTGTATGCGGCGGTCTATCGTACTTCGCCGTTTCTCCACCGCCCAGTCGCAAATACACAGCTTGTTGCCGTAAGAACCGACAAGCATCTCGCCCACGGGCGATTGATACCGTGTAATCTTTATAGTTTCCATATTGTTCTGTTTATTGTTATAATATTCTTTCATACATATTTTACATGGCCTGTATCCGGCTTGTAAGGCTTCCTCAAGCGTATCATAAAACACAATGTTCTTTTCCAGAGGTTTTGCCTAATGCAAGCCACTTTTTTGAATGTAATACCGAATTGCTGAAATTCGCACGTTTGCTAAATCGTTACCCTGTTTCTCGAATGCTCCGCTAAAAGTTTATTTCTCAGACGGTTGTATCAACCCGATGAAAATCTAAAATAATAGCATCCTTTAGTTTTTGATATGCCTTCAGCCGAAATAGTTAGAATTAAATGTATTATTATCCATAGGGGAATTGAAGAAAATCTTAGTATGCTTAATCTTCCATACCTAAAATCTTTTTTATCATTGGTCGAAAATTATCTCCCCAACTTTCAAGCTGTCCGATGATGGGAATCAACGTTTTTCCCATTTCCGTAATGGAATATTCTGTATGAGGCGGAAGCTCGGAAAATATCTTCTTTTCTATCATCCCATGCATTTCCAGTTCTTTCAATTGCTGATTGATAACGCGAGGACTGGCATCATCAAAGTGGCGATGTAATTCGCTTGGACGTTTGGGACCGTTGTTCAATTCCTGTATAATGCAACTTTTCCATTTTCCGCCAATCACTTCCATAGCAATTTTCACTCCACAATCAATATCAAAAGGTATTTTCTTTTCGTACATAGAACATCGTTTTTTTGCAAATGTAGCAATATTGGCATAAAATAGAAATTTCAGCAGAATACTATTTCATTTATAGGGATAAATTTACTCAGTATATGAATAATTTCTCCCTACTTGTGCAATTGCTTACGACCGGCTAACTTTGCCGGAAATAAAACGAAATAATATGAAGAAATACCTATTATTAGCAATATTATGTTTGGCATGTGTTTCTAATTATGAGCAAAAAAACAGATCAACAACTAAAAATAAAACGATGGAAAATAAAGTATCAACTATTCGCTTAATCTACCCTCAATGGCAAGGTGGAATGGTAGACCATTGGATGCCGGACATTCCGGCGGAAGATGCATCAAGAGGATATTATCTGGGTGCTCAATTGCTCAATTTCCTTGCTCCGGAAAGTTCTCAGGAAACAATAGAAATACCGGTTTCACTAGACATAAACGACCGGCAAACAGACAAAGGGGTCAGTGCGCGAAGGGTTATCCTGAAACAAACTAAAGCAGCATTGGAAAAGCTCCGTGAAACCAATCCTGAGAAGATTGTAACTTTAGGTGGAGAATGCTCGGTAAGTGTAGTTCCATTTACCTTTCTGGCTGGAAAATATCCTGATGATGTTGCTATTGTCTGGATTGACGCTCACCCTGATGTGAATTTGCCATACGATAATTATAAAGGTTATCATGCGATGGCATTAACAGCGTGCCTGGGAATGGGTGATGAAGAAATTATTCGTACTTTACCCGGACGCTATGATGCCTCGAGAGCATTGATTGTCGGTGTCCGTTCATGGGACGACGGGATGAAAGAGCGTCAGAAAGAATTAGGAATAAAAGGGTTGTCACCGGAAGAGGTTGCCGAAGATAGTTCTGCTATCTTGGAATGGTTAAAAAGTACGGGAGTCTCAAAAGTGGTTATACATTTTGACCTGGATGTGTTGGATCCGGCTGAAATCATTGCAGGAGTAGGAGTTGAACCCGATGGAATGAAAATAAATGAAGCAGTCCGGGTGATTAATGATATTGCCTCAGAATATGATTTAATAGGACTCACCGTAGCTGAACCTATGCCTCGTGTTGCTATTAAAATCAGAAATATGCTCAATCAATTACCTCTAATAAAATAGACATAAATTCTCCGAAAACTTCCGTTAAATTGAATCAATTATCAGTCGTTCGAAACGAAAGTTTTCGGAGAAATATAGAACCTGTTTAAATTTCCATCAGTATTGTCATACTAAGGAAACAAAATGAAAATTCTGAAAGCTGTTTACCGTTTCTTTGCGGTGCTCAGAAAGACACAGGCAAATGGTTTCCCCAATCAAATTTTTAACAGACTCTAAATAGGATTCTGATATATCGCAAACAAAGTAGAATCGAATTATCTTATAAGTCCATTTTTATGAAAATCATAAAACTCCTCAATCTTCTCCGGTGTATCGACTTTTAAAAGCAATAATAACTCACGAGTGAATTCCAAATATCCTGTCCCATTGGCTGTGACAATATTCTTATCACTTACGGCTTGTTTTTCTATGTATCCGGCATCATTTGTATAACTCTCTCCTGCCCACTGTTTAAGATATGGAAGAGTATTACTGGTATGTTTCACCTCATTAAGAAAACCATGTGCACCCATAAAACAAGATGCATTACAGATAGCACCTACGATTTTTCGCTGCTTCAAAGCATCTTGTACTAAGGGAGCCACTTGTTCCGCTTCCGGTGAATTCCACTGCATACCGCCTATCAAGATTAATGCGGCATAATCAATAGGCATTGTTTTAAAACTATAATCAGGGGTAACACGAAAACTACCCAGTGAATGCACTTCTTCTAAAGTAGGGGCTACAGTTTTTGTGACATATTTTATTTCACTACCCGGCATTAAACCGGCGTTTAGCGCACTGGAAAGGAAAGCAGCTTCCCAATCAGCGTAATCATTCAATAAGATAAATAAGACTTCTTGTTTCATATTATTATTCTCCATCATACAATGCAAAATATTTCCAAAGCGGAGCAGCCATCAATGCCTGTTTCACTTCATCATTCACTAATAATGTTTTTACTTCTTCCCGGCTGAGTAAATGCATACTTAAATCTTCCGTATCTTCCAAATGCTGAGTCGATATGGGTTCCACATCTGTAGCCAGATAACAATGAGTCATATTAGTCATGGTGCTGGCATTACCGGAAATTGTCATTAGTTTGCTCCAGCTTCCATTGCCATAACCGGTTTCTTCATATAGTTCACGTTGGGCGGAAACAAGCGGCTCCTCTCCTGCCTCACATACTCCGGCACATATTTCATATCGGGTTTCCCGAATCCCATGACGATATTGGCGAACCATCACAAATTGCCCTTCGCAAGTAATGGCAATGACATTTACCCAATCAGGGTATTCCAAAATATAATACTCAGGGATTTCTACTCCCGTAGGAAGTTTCACCCGGTCCCGGCGTGCAGTTAGCCAAGGGCGCTTAATGAGGTATTCACTTTCTATAACCTTCCACTTTCTATCATCTTTTTCCATAAGGATTGTTTTTTGTTTGGACGAGGAACAAAGATACTATCTTTGAAAGTTAGAACAACTATAAAATAGGAGTTTTTATTCACCTATTTCCAACTTATAAATCTTACCTTTGCTTTCGATAATAATACTGTCATCATAACACATAAATTATGGAAAACCATATCAGCAAAAATTCCTTCCGGCAATTGGGTCTGTACTTGTTTTACTACCCTTCCATTTTGGCAATATCCTTTTCAAAATGAAAAGGGGACAATAGCAGAAATAAAATAAACAATTGATTCATAGGTGGTTCCTATTCTGGCACACAATTTGTCTTTCTCTCAGATAAGAGATAATATGCAATAAAGATAAAATGGAAAAAGAAGAAAACGTAAAACACTTTTTGGATTTAATCAAGCGTTCAAGACGTGGAAAGTTCAAAATCTACATTGGGATGATAGCCGGTGTAGGAAAGAGTTACCGAATGCTGCAAGAAGCACATGAAATGCAGGAAAATGGTGTTGACGTCCAAATCGGTTATATAGAAACACATGGAAGAGCCGGAACGGAAGCTTTATTGGAAGAGTTGGCAATTATTCCTCGCAAAAAAGTATTTTATAAAGGAAAAGAGATTGAAGAAATGGATTTGGACTCTATCCTCCGGTTACATCCCGAATTGGTCATTGTAGATGAATTAGCACATACCAATATAGAAGGCAGTCGCAATGAAAAACGTTGGCAGGATGTTATGGAACTGTTGGACGCAGGAATTAATATCATTTCTGCTGTCAATATCCAACACATCGAAAGCCTGAATGAAGAAGTGAAAGGAATTGCCGGAATAGAAGTTAAAGAGCGTATTCCTGACAAAGTATTGCAAGAAGCTGATGAAGTGGTAAATATTGACCTTACTGCCGAAGAATTAATCAACCGTCTGAAAGCCGGAAAAATATACCGTCCTGAAAAAATAGAACTGGCATTGAATAACTTTTTCAAGACTGAGAATATCCTTCAGTTACGCGAATTAGCCCTTAAGGAAGTCGCTTTCAGAGTTGAGAAAAAAGTGGAAAATGAAATCGTTTCTATTGACAAAGGAGTGCGTCATGAAAAGTTTCTTGCCTGTATCAGTAGCAATGAGAAAACACCACGACATATTATCCGTAAAGCAGCACGGTTGGCTTCTCGCTATAGTACTGTATTCTTTGCCCTTTATGTGCAAACGCCGGTGGAAAGCACAGAACGCATTGACCTTGCCAGTCAGCGACATTTATTAAATCATTTTAAATTGGTTACAGAACTGGGAGGTGAAGTACTACAAGTGGCGTCTGCGAATATTTTAGATGAAATTATAAAAGCTTGCCAAGAGAAGCAGATTACAACAATATGCATGGGGCAACCGGCATTTAAAATGCCTTCTACCCTATTCTGTATTTCGAAATACAAAAAATTTCTAGCATCTTTGGCACAGATGGATATAGATTTGATTATACTTGCATAAAAAATAAAGTCTATGAATATAAAAACAAAACTTACCCTTATTATCGGCATACTGGTAGCTATGATTGTATTATTGGTTGTCCTGTCAGTAGTGAATCTACAAATATTGACAGCAACAGACCCTGATAGTCCTGCTGCCGGCCCGGGATTGCAAAGAGCATTATTATGGATTTCCATTGTAGGGGCAGCATGTATTTGCGTAGGTATCGGTATATGGTTGCGCCTTCCCGCATCCATCAATAAACCTATTAAAGAAATAACAAACGGTATTCAGGAAATAGCAAATCATAATTACGGAAAGCGCCTTGACTTAAATGACAACCAAGAATTTGCTGAAGTATCAAAGAACTTCAACCGAATGGCTAAACGGCTGGAGGAATATCATGCCAGTACTCTTTCTGAGATGATGGCCGCTAAAAAATACATGGAAACTATTATTAACAGTATCAATGAACCCATCATTGGCTTGAATAACGAAATGGAAATTCTTTTCATCAATGATGAAGCCTTAAATGTACTCAACTTGAAAAGAGAGGATGTGATAAGACGTTCAGCTCAAGAAATCTCGATGCGTAATGACTTACTCCGCAGATTGGTTCGCGAACTAATAGATATCCCGTCACAGCAAACAGTAGATGACAAAAGTAAAAAAGAACCATTGAAAATATATGCTGACGATAAAGAAAGTTTCTTTCAAGTAAAATATATAAGTATCACTCAACCCAGTAAAGACGATATGATACTAGAAAAAAGAGGATACGTCATTATGCTAAAAAATATAACGGAATTCAAAGAACTCGATTCCGCAAAGACTACTTTTATCTCTACCATTTCGCATGAACTCAAAACGCCTATATCAGCCATCATGATGAGTCTCCAGTTATTGGAAGATAAACGCGTAGGTACACTGAACAACGAACAGGAAGATTTGGCAAGTAGCATAAAAGAAAATAGTGAACGTCTGCTGAGTATCACCGGAGAACTACTGAATATGACCCAGGTAGAATCAGGGAAATTACAACTTAAACCGAAAATAACCAAACCTATTGAATTAATAGAATATGCCATTAAAGCCAATCGCGTACAAGCAGAGAAATTCAATATCCAGATAGAAGTAGAATATCCGGAAGATAAAGTAGGCAAATTATTTATCGACAGTGAAAAGATTGCATGGGTTCTGACTAATTTGCTTTCCAATGCTATCCGCTACTCACCGGAAAATGGACATGTAGTAATCGGCGCCCATCAAACCGATGACAATTACATTGAAATGTATGTGCAGGATTTCGGGAAAGGAATAGATCCGCGTTATCATAAAAGTATCTTTGATCATTATTTCCGCGTCCCCGGAACAAAAGTACAAGGAAGCGGTTTGGGACTTTCCATTTCCCGTGACTTTGTGGAAGCACATAATGGAACATTGACCGTACAGAGTGAATTAGGTAAAGGCAGTAAATTTATCATGCGGCTAAAAGCTTGATATGATATCTTCTAATATAATATGGAGGATTGTCCTCTAAAAAAGAAAAAGACATCCTCCATACTAGCATATTTACCAACTACCTTTTATATTACTGCTATTGATAATTACTCAATTCTATGTACTGTTATGTCATGAAAATCCTGCAATAAAGTCAGTAACATACCTTCATCATTGTATTTTTTAGACTTTATTACCATCGTGACATAGTAAGTGGTCAGTTCACCCACAGTTTTTTCTTCCAGCTGATAAGACACTATATTATAATCTTTTGAATTGAACTTTTTTGCCATTTTATTCAATGTTTCCTTGTTGTCTGTTGAAAACTCAACCATGGAACTCTTCATACCGATACTCTTAAAAAGATAGCTCAATGCCTCCAAACCTATTAGAGTAAGAATAGTGGCCGAGATTCCCAGCCAATACATTCCGGCTCCTACTGCCAATCCGATACCTGACGTAGCCCATATACCGGCAGCCGTTGTCAATCCACGCACAATCTGTTTCTGAAAAATGATAGTTCCGGCACCAATAAAACCGATACCGCTCACCACTTGTGCAGCCACACGGCTTGGATCTAAATCTATCCCCTCTATCTTTATAACTTCCATAAATCCATATTGCGAAACAATCATTATTAGTGCACTTCCCAGTGACACAAGAAAATGAGTGCGATAACCAGCTTCTTTGGCACGATATTCCCTATCCAATCCGATAACAGCGCCAAGTGCTCCTGCTACAAACAGCCTTAAAATAAAATCCCATGTCATACTCATATTTTTATCCTCCGCTTTTTATATATCATTCATCTTCCATTAGTTCGGGCAAATGCAGCATCTTCTGGCTATCCTCTGCCGGAAGTGCTTCCACTTGTCTTAGCTTGCGTTCAATAGCTCGGGTACGTTTGCCCATCACCTCTTCCAGTTGGTCGCCGGCACTCTGCAAATTTTTCTGAACCTTCTCCAACAGGCCACCAAACTTGCCGAACTCCGTTTTAACGGCTCCAAGCACATTCCATACTTCACTTGTACGTTTCTGAATAGCCAATGTACGGAATCCCATTTGCAGACTGTTAAGAATAGCTCCTAATGTAGTTGGTCCCGTTACTACAATCTTAAACTCCTTTTGCAATGTCTCTACCAATGCTGTCCGGCGAATCACTTCCGCATAAATGTTTTCAAATGGCAAAAACATGATGGCAAAATCTGTTGTAAATGGCGGATCTACATATTTGTCATGAATATCTTTTGCCATTTTCTTTATCGTTATTTCCAATTGTCGTGAAGAAGTATCTATTAATGCAGTATCACCGGCTTCGTAAGCATCTTGGTACTGTTCATAGATATCCTTTGGAAATTTGGCATCAACCGGTAAATAGACAACTTCATTACTATCCTCTTTCCCGGGTAATTTAATGGCGAATTCAACAAATTCTGTAGCGTTCTTTTTAGTTTTTACATTGGCTTCATACTGTTCAGGACTCAGCATTTGGTCAAGTAAAGCCCCTAATTGCACCTCTCCGAAGGTGCCACGTGTTTTTACATTACTTAATACTTTCTTTAATCCGCCCACATCTTGCGCCAGACTTTTCATCTCTCCTAGCCCTTTCTGTACATTTTCCAGCTGAGTACGAACAATTTCGAATGACTGGCCGATTCGTTCATTCAATGTCTTCTGCAGTTTTTCTTCCACCATTATACGCATATCATCCAATCGTTTTTCCGTACTCTTTATGAGCGCGTCTTGCTGTTTTCCCATTGCTTCAAACTTTTCCCGTTGCATTTCATTGCTTGTGAGCAAATTTTTATGCAAGGTATCTTGCATTTGTCCAACAGAAAAATTTAAAGTCTGGTTCAGTTCCGAACGAAGTTCACGGATGCTACGCCCCAGCTCTTCTCTATTTGCTTTCATTTCTTCGTGAAGCAATGATTCTAAACGTTCCGTTTGCAAACGGTTATTTTTAGTAAGTGTAACTACCAAATTGGCAATCAGCAATATGAGGACAATTATTATTAAAATCAGTTCCATAATTCTTGTTATTTATAGCAAATGTAGCAAATAATAAACGATATTTCTTATATTTGTCTCAAAATTCACCTTAAGCACTTTTATGAAGTATAAATTACTGGCATTAGATTTAGACGGAACACTGACTAATACCAAAAAAGAGATTACTCCTTACACACGACAAGCCATTATTGAAGCCCAACAAAAAGGAGTGAAAATAATATTGGCAACAGGACGTCCTACCTATGGGGTTGCTCCCATTGCCGAGCATCTTTGTCTGAGAGAATACGGTGGATACATTCTTTCTTATAACGGAGGAAGAATCATCAATTGGCAAACAGGAGAAGTGATGTACGAAAACCTGCTTGAGCACTCCGTTATTCCATTTTTATACAACTATGCAAAGAAATACGGTTTTACCATCATCACTTATCATAATGAGTTTGTCATTACCGAAAATCCTGATGATGAATACGTACAAAAGCTTGCATTGCTAAATGTTATGACAATCAAAAAAGTCGACAACTTCCTATCGGCCATCAAGTTTCCTGTTGGAAAATGCATGATTGTAGGTGAGCCGGTTAAACTTGCTGCCATGGAAAATGAAATGTATAATGACTTAAAAGAGCTATTGGGGATTTATCGTTCAGAAGCTTATTTCTTGGAATTGGTTCCCAAAGGAATTGATAAGGCACAAGCTCTTTCTGTTCTATTAAAAGAATTAGGCAAGAAGCAAGAAGAACTTATAGCGATAGGTGACGGATTTAATGATATCTCAATGATAAAATATGCCGGATTGGGAGTGGCAATGGCAAATGCCCAAGATATAGTAAGGCAAAATGCCGACTTCATCACCGCCTCCAATGAAGAAGACGGTGTGGCGGCTGTTGTAAAAAAATTCATTCTCTAGATTTATTAAGGCTTCCAGAGACTTATTTGTAGGTTATTTTTTTAGCATTAAAGTCTTAAAATTAGTCGGATATGGAGTTTCAAACTGCATCACTTCACCTGTTACAGGATGATAAAAACAGAGTTTGAAAGCATGTAGTGCCAATCGACCTAACGGATTGCACTCACTGCCATACCGTTCATCTCCGATTACCGGATGGCCTAGCTCTGACATGTGAACGCGAATCTGATTTTTACGTCCTGTTTCCAGTTCCAACTCCACCAGAGAATAACCATTCGCACGCTTTATGGTTCTATAATGTGTAACGGCATATTTTCCCTCTCCATCGTCATAAGGACTAGAGCTGACGTATAGTTTATGATCGGTCAGCCACGATTCAACAGTCCCTCCATCTTTCTCCATCTCTCCCGAAACAATAGCCACATAACGACGGTCAGTAACAATATCCTGCCAGTTATCGCGCAATGTGTTCTGTGTCTTTTCATCCTTGGCATACATCATCAGCCCCGATGTTTCACGATCTAACCGATGAACAACAAATACGCGGTTATTACGATGCGAGCGTTTTACGTATTCATTCAGGATATGTTGCGCAGTACGCTCCTTTTGATGCTCAGTGCTGACCGAAAGCAGTCCTTCCTTTTTTTCCACTACAATAATATAAGCATCCTCATATACCAGTTTTAACATCGGATTTTTGAACTCTCGGTTGTTTTTAGCTTTGCTCACCTGAACCTTCATACCGGGTGTCAGTGCAAAATTATATTGTGTGGTAATCGTATTGTCTACCAATATTACCCGGTTGGTTAGCATTGTTTTTACTTTGCTACGGCTAATTCCTGCCATTTTCTGCATCAAGAAATCCATCAGCTCAGCGGGTTCACTTACATTATATATTGTATACTTGGCAGCTGCCCGTGCAACAGGTCTGCCTGACTTATTATTTCTACCTCTTGACATAATTATCTTTTTTCAAGTAAAACCACATTCTCTACATGGTGTGTATGAGGGAACATATCTACCGGTTGAACGGCTGCCACTCTGTATTTAATATCCAGTAAAGACAAATCGCGTGCCTGCGTTGCCGGATTGCAACTGACATAAACAATACGTTCGGGCTCGGCAAAAAGAATCGTATCAATTACATCATTGTGCATACCTGCACGTGGCGGGTCGGTAATGATGACATCGGGACGACCATGCTCATTGATAAAATCCTGAGTAAGAATATCTTTCATATCCCCCGCATAGAACAATGTATTGGTAATATGGTTTATTTCCGAATTTACTTTAGCATCTTCAATCGCTTCCGGCACATACTCTATACCAATCACCTTCTTTGCCTGTCGGGACACAAAATTTGCAATAGTTCCGGTTCCGGTATAAAGGTCATAAACAAGTTCGTTCCCGGTCAGCCCCGCAAAATTGCGTGCTACCTTATATAGATTATATGCTTGTTCAGAATTGGTTTGGTAAAAAGACTTCGGGCCGACCTTGAAACGCAAACCTTCCATCTCTTCAAATATATGGTCATTTCCTTTAAATACCACCACATCCAAATCATTAATCGTATCGTTACATTTATTGTTGACCACATATAATAAGGAAGTAATCTGTGGAAACTTATCGGCCACAAAAGCCAATAATTGCTTCATCAGTTCCATTTCGCTTTCTTCCACTATTTTGCATTGAAGCAATACCATTAACTCTCCGGTGCTCGATGTACGAACCATCAGATTGCGGAGCATTCCCTCTTGTGAACGGAGATTAAAGAAAGAATAATTGTGTTCATAAGCATAGTCACGGATAGCATTACGAATTTGGTTGGTTATATCATCCTGCAACCAACATTTCTCAATGGCAAGCACTTTGTCGAATGCGCCCGGAATATGGAAACCCACCGCATTCATCTGATCATACTTCACATCTGCTTTAACCTCCTCTTCGGTCAGCCAACGCTTGTCTGAAAATGTAAATTCCAATTTATTACGGTAAAACTCCGTTTTAGCAGAGCCCAGAATAGGAGAAATCTCCGGTAATTCCACCTTTCCGATGCGAACCAAATTATCCGTTACCTGCTTTTGTTTATACTTTATTTGTTCATCATAAGGCAAGCACTGCCATTTACAACCACCGCACACACCATAATGCTGACAAAATGGTACTGCTCTTTTAGGAGAATATTCATGGAAGTTCACTGCCACCGCTTCCGCATAATGGTTTTTCTTGCGTTTCACCTGCAAGTCCACCACATCACCGGGCACAACATACGGCACAAATACTACTAAATCATTTACTTTCGCCAAAGCTTTACCTTCGGCAGCTACATCTGTTATGGTTACCTTCTCTAATAGAGGGAGCTCTTTCTTCTTTCTTGCCACTTTCTAAATAAGTTAATTTGGGGCAAATTTAAGCATTTTCCTCGAATTTCTCCCTATAAAACAGAATATATTGAAATTGCAAAGTAGAAATTGCAATTTCCACTAAAATTTTTCA
Source organism: uncultured Phocaeicola sp. (assembly GCF_948499155.1). Taxonomy (NCBI): domain Bacteria; kingdom Pseudomonadati; phylum Bacteroidota; class Bacteroidia; order Bacteroidales; family Bacteroidaceae; genus Phocaeicola; species uncultured Phocaeicola sp. Next base: position 28,693 of record NZ_CAOOSE010000009.1, read on the forward strand.
TTAATTCGTTTGGAGATAAATAAAATATGTATAGTTTTGCGATTACAATTTTTGAATGAGTTAACTTTAAATACATTATTTATGGAGAAAAAAAGAGTTTATACCTTCGGAAACGGAAAAGCTGAAGGTAAAGCAGACATGAGAGAGCTGCTTGGTGGAAAAGGTGCTAACTTGGCTGAAATGAATCTGATTGGTGTACCCGTTCCTCCGGGTTTCACAATCACTACCGAAGTGTGTACAGAATATTACGATTTAGGAAAAGATAAAGTTGTAGAACTGCTCAAAGAAGATGTTGAAAAAGCAATCGCCAACATCGAAAGCCTGATGAATTCTAAATTTGGTGATGTAGAGAATCCCCTATTGGTTTCTGTACGTTCCGGTGCTCGTGCTTCTATGCCGGGTATGATGGATACCATCCTTAACTTAGGTTTGAATGATGAAGTAGTAGAAGGCTTGACTCGCAAGACCGGTCGTCCTCGCTTTGCATGGGATTCTTACCGCCGTTTTGTTCAGATGTATGGTGACGTTGTTTTAGGAATGAAACCTGTAAACAAAGACGACATCGATCCATTTGAAGCTATTATCGAAGAGGTAAAAGAAGCCAAAGGTGTGAAACTGGATAACGAATTGGAAGTAGAAGACCTTAAAGAATTGGTAAAACGCTTTAAAGCTGCCGTTAAAGAACAAACCGGTCAAGACTTCCCGACCAACGCTTACGAACAACTTTGGGGTGCTGTTTGTGCCGTATTCCGCAGTTGGATGAACGAACGCGCTATTCTTTACCGCAAAATGGAAGGCATTCCTGCAGAATGGGGTACTGCTGTAACCGTTCAGGCAATGGTATTCGGTAATATGGGAGATACTTCTGCAACAGGTGTTTGCTTCTCTCGCGATGCCGGTAACGGTGAAGACCTGTTCAATGGCGAATATTTGATTAACGCTCAAGGTGAAGACGTTGTTGCCGGTATCCGTACTCCGCAACAGATTACCAAGATTGGTTCTCAGCGCTGGGCCGAACGTGCGGGTATCTCTGAAGAAGAACGCGTTGCCAAATATCCTTCTATGGAAGAAGCTATGCCGGAAATCTACAAAGAACTGGATGCACTTCAGACTAAATTGGAAGACCACTACCGCGATATGCAAGATATGGAATTTACCGTACAAGAAGGAAAACTGTGGTTCTTGCAGACTCGTAACGGTAAACGTACCGGTGCTGCTATGGTAAAAATAGCCATGGACTTGTTGCGCCAGGGAATGATTGATGAAAAGACAGCGTTGAAACGTTGTGAGCCCAATAAACTGGACGAACTGCTCCATCCTGTATTCGACAAACAGGCATTGAAAGAAGCCAAAGTATTGACTCGCGGTTTGCCCGCTTCTCCGGGTGCAGCTACTGGTCAGGTTGTATTCTTTGCCGAAGATGCTGCTAAATGGGCTGCAGATGGTAAAAAAGTGGTAATGGTGCGTATTGAAACATCTCCTGAGGACTTGGCAGGTATGGCCGTGGCACAAGGCATTTTAACCGCACGCGGCGGTATGACATCTCACGCAGCCGTTGTAGCTCGCGGTATGGGAAAATGCTGTGTATCCGGTGCAGGTGCTATCAATGTAGACTACAAGAACCGTACTGTAGAAATAGAAGGTGTCACTCTGAAAGAAGGTGATTTCATCTCTTTGAACGGTACTACCGGTGAGGTATATAAAGGTAAGGTAGAAACCAAAGCAGCGGAAGTATCCGGTGACTTTGCCGCACTGATGGATCTTTGCAACAAATATACTCAATTGGTTGTCCGCACCAATGCCGACACTCCGCACGATGCAGAAGTAGCTCGCAGTTTCGGTGCATGCGGTATCGGTCTTTGTCGTACAGAACACATGTTCTTTGATGCAGAAAAGATTGTTGCCATGCGTGAAATGATTCTGGCTCCCGACGAAGCTGGACGCAGAAAAGCATTGGCAAAACTGCTCCCCTACCAGAAGGCTGACTTTAAGGGTATTTTCAAGGCTATGGACGGATGTCCGGTGAATGTTCGTTTACTCGATCCTCCTTTGCACGAATTTGTTCCCCACGATTTGAAGGGACAGGAAGAAATGGCTCAGGCTATGGGTGTAACCGTACAGGAAATCCAGAAGCGTGTAGAAAGCTTATGCGAGCATAATCCGATGTTGGGTCATCGTGGTTGCCGTTTGGGTAACACATATCCATGTATCACAGAGATGCAGACTCAGGCTATCTTAGGTGCTGCCATTGAACTGAAGAAAGAAGGTTATGACCCACATCCCGAAATCATGGTTCCTCTGACCGGTATTTTGTATGAATTTGAAGCTCAGGAAAAAGTGATTCGTGATGCTGCTGCCGAGTTGTTTGAAAGAGAAGGAATGGAAATTCCGTTCAAGGTAGGTACCATGATTGAGATTCCACGTGCTGCGCTGACTGCAAACCGCATTGCCAGCCGTGCAGAATACTTCTCATTCGGTACAAATGACCTTACTCAAATGACTTTCGGTTACTCTCGTGATGACATCGCTTCATTCTTGCCGGTATATCTTGAAAAGAAGATTCTGAAAGTAGACCCATTCCAGGTACTTGACCAAAACGGTGTAGGCCAACTGATTGAAATGGCTGTGGATAAAGGCCGTTCTGTTCGTCCCGACTTGAAATGCGGTATCTGTGGTGAACATGGAGGTGAACCTTCATCTGTTAAATTCTGCCACAAAGTTGGTTTGAATTATGTATCATGTTCTCCGTTCCGCGTACCTATTGCCAGATTAGCAGCGGCGCAGGCAGCTATCGAGGAATAAGCGGTAATATAATCTAATCATTGATTTAGGCTGTAATGCTCTGTACAACAGGCATTACAGCCTAAACTGTTTTTAAGCGGTTCGTGCATTTGACCGCAGAAATCGAGCCAAATGAACGATATTATTTACAAATAGTTTACTAATCTGAGAGAGTACACTTACAAAGGACTTACAAAAGCAAAACATCTTAAAATCAATTATATATGGCAACATTTAAAGCAATCATCCGGTACAAGCGCGCAGACGGCTTCTATCAAGTGTACATCCGTGTCGTTCATCGTACCAAAGCGGGCTATATCAAAACTGATAAGTTCGTTACAGACAAGCAACTCTCAAAGACCGGTGAAATTAAAGATCCGGTAGTAAATGAGTATTGTTCACGTGAGATACTGCACTACACTGATATGATTAATCGTACAGATGTATCACAGTATTCAATCTCTGAGTTGATAAAGTTCCTTCTTAATTCGGAAACAGATGTCTGCTTCAGCGAGTATGCGCTTCGATTCATTGCACGAATGGAGAAAGAAGGTCATGAACGAAATGCAAAGAATTATCGTCTTGCCGTGAGTCACCTTGAACGCTACTTAGGAACAAACAGAATCATGTTTACTTTTTTAAGCCCTTCTGTGCTTAAAAAATGGATTGAAAGCCTGTCGTTAACGAATCGAGCCAAAGAAATGTACCCAACTTGTGTTCGTCAAATCTTCAAAAAGGCACTCGTAGATTTGAATGACGAAGAACGTGGGGTTGTACGTATCAAGTACAATCCTTGGCTTAAAGTGAGTATTCCAAAGTCAGATACAACAGTGCAACGAGCCATCAGCGCAGAAGCCTGCCGCGAGTTCTTCAATCGTCCCTTACCTGTAAGTAAAATGATTTCTTCTCTTCCCGAATTGGGTAGAGACGTAGCTCTCCTATCTCTTTGCCTCGGTGGAATAAACACGGTTGACATCTATAATCTCAAAAAAGAGGATTACCAAGATGGCATCATTGGCTATAAGAGGGCTAAAACCCGAAACAGTCGCCGAGATGAAGCCTATATAGAAATGAGAGTTGAACCTTTCATCCAATCCACCTTTGACAAGTATCTTTCTACAGATGCGAATGAAGAATACCTGTTCAATTTTCATAGCAGATACAGTAATTCAGACAGCTTCAATGCCAATGTAAATATCGGTATTCGGAAGATATGTCAGGATATGGGTATGAAGAAAGAAGACCACTATTGTTACTATACGTTCAGGCATACATGGGCTACCATTGCCCAAAACGACTGTGATGCCAACTTGTATGAGGTAGCTTTTGGCATGAACCACAGTCATGGGCTGAATGTTACTCGTGGCTATGTGAAATTGGATTTCACTCCGGCATGGGAACTCAATGCCAAAGTAATAGATTTCATCTTTTTCAGTAGTAAGCGGAGTAAACAAGGCAAAGCCCGCGACTTTGAAAGTCCAAAAGATGTCATGTTCCGTATCAGCCCGAAAAGAATGATTTACGGTCGCGCCTACTTCAAAGGCGATGTTGTAGCAGAACTGACCGACATCGGCTTCAGCAATGTGGATCAAGTCATCGCAAGACTTGCCAAACAACTGCCCAAGGATATCCCTGCCGGTTGTAACGTCCAGTTCCGTTTGGTAAACTGCGACACACAGAAAGAAGCGGTCTATGAAAGAAGTAAAGGCAAAGGGTTTTAGCCTACTGAATAGAGAAACACCTCATTAACGGAGAGGGAAAATTTAGCACATCTTCCACCAAGCCGTATTCGTCATTTCTTGATGGGTACGGCTTTTATCGTCCCTCTTCCCTATGGTTGGGTGGTGCCACATTCGCAATGGCAAGGGTGAAAGCCAGCACCAATCCCTTCCACAAAAGGGCAAAGAAAGACTTGACCAACCACCAAGCCAGCGCAAACAGCTTCTTGACAAGCCATATCGCAAACCTACACAGATACGCGGCAATCAAAATGACCGGTAACAGGTATATTATCAATAACAATTCAAATAACATGATACTTAATTTTAGTGTGTACTAACTTCTATTCTTACAGGATTTCAATATATAAATGTAGTAAAAATCAGCGATATACGGAAATATATCGACTATAATTTTCGGAGAAATTTGACATTTTTATCTTGTTTTCCGGCTTCTGTTATTCCTGATTTTTCGATGATAAAACCTCCAAACATCCGGCACTAACATCCCACCATTGATACGTATTCGGTTTATTGGCTTCTCTGTATTTTTGATGTGGATGACATCGGATATACCGATACTCATTTCCCCCGTAGTCAGAATAACTTGTGTTCAAAATAGCAGGGTATCGTTATATCGGGAGCGATATATTATCCACTCCCACATCTTGCGACACTCAAGTTTCTCGGTTGTCCGTAATCATGATTTTGAGGTAACATAGAACTAAACCACTTGGGAATATGAAGCAATGTCCACCCGGTTCTTTTATCTAAGTAATCCGGTAAACAAACCGCTTCGTGCTTCCGAAAACCAGCATCGGCTATCCCGATACATCGGGAACCAAGGTGCAAGCGTTCTCGGACATCCGCTTCTTGAAACTCTGGCTGCAATGACAAGCCCATTCAAAGTATTCTGTTGCCAATTTCATTGCATGGCGCATGGTTGCGGTAATTTTGGTTCAGGAATGACCCCGGAAGGCATCGAACTGCGTTGCAGGATTTGTCAAGCAAGTTGTACCCTTGTCATTACAAAACAGAGTTTCGTCCTGATAAGGGTGACTTGCCGACTGCTTTGCAGCGGGGCGATTTCATCGCTGTTTCGCCCTGCGAAAGAAGTGTCAGGAATACTAAACAACTAAAAAGTATCATACAATGAAGAATTATCGAACCAAGTATTTTCAATTACGGCTTACACCGGATGAGTACGCAAGGCTCAAAGAAAAATCAGCCTCTTACACCTCTGTAAGCCATTATATCCGCTCCGCACTGGCAGAGTATTCCAACACCAATGCCAAACAAAGGCTTGAACTCATCAACGAACTCGGTTCATTTTACCGAAAGTTCCAGAACGAACTGTCTTGGGCAGGTGGAAACCTGAACCAGTCAGTCAAACGGGCCAATGAACTGGCGGTAGCCGGATTGCTTGCACCCGGCTATATCCAAGAGGTCTTGTTACCTACCATCCGGGCAACCCAAGAAACACTTTACGAGATAAAACGTGAACTGGATAAGGTTACGAAAGAGGCCACCAAGCTCTGAATATCTCCATACCTCATTACATAAAACCTATAAACCCCGATAAACAGAACCCAAGATGATAGCAACCATATTACCCGGAAGCCCGAACTTCCATGCGGTCGGTTACAATGAGCGGAAAGTCTCGAAAGGTGTAGCCCGACTGATTGAGATGCGGAATTTCGGCACACTCGGAACATTCGGTAAACCTACCCCCGATGAACTGGTCAAGTATCTTCAGGAATATACCTCCCGGAACAACCGAATCCAGAAAGCACAATTCCATGTTGCCATATCGTGCAAAGGTCATGAACTGTCGGAATCGGAGTTGCTGGAGTTCGCGCACCGTTATCTCTCGGAAATGGGATATGCGGAAGCCGGGCAACCGCTACTCATCTATTCCCACTACGACACCGACAACACCCACCTGCACATCGTCACTTCCCGAATCGCGCCCGATGGCAGGAAGATAGTCCACGACCACGAGCGGAGGCGTTCCCAAGAAGCCATTGACCGCATACTCGGAAACGACCGGAAGCAGAAAACCGGCAAGGATGTGGATGCCGCCAAGCAATACACCTTCTCTTCCTTCGCCCAGTTCAAGGCAGTCCTCACCTCGATGGGCTATGAAGTCTATCAAAAGAACGGCAAGGTATGTGTCAAACATGGTGGCAAGGTACAGAAAGAACTCTCTCTTTCTGAGATTGAGGCATTATACAAGAACGGCTACCGGGACAGGGCACGCTGCCGCCAACTCAGAAGCATCCTCAAAAAGTACCGGGATGTAAGCAGCAACAAGGAAGAACTGCAAAAGGAACTGAAAAGCAAGTTCGGCATCGACCTTGTATTCTTCGGCAAGAAAGATGCGGCATACGGCTACATGATTGTTGACCATGCGAACAAGACCGTCATCAACGGGGCAAGGGTGCTGGCAATGGACGAACTGCTGGACTTCGCCACCCCGGAGCAACGCTTCGACCGCATCGAGGACTTCATTGACCGGCTCCTGACACTCAACCCCAAGATTACGCAGGGCGAGATATACAAGAAGCTCCGCAAACAGCGGGCCTATATAAAGAAAGGTGTCATCTATTCATACGATGGCAAGTCCCGCCCCCTGAAAGCGTTTATGGCGGAAGCCATCGACCGGAACAACCGCATCGAGCGAGTGGAACAGTTCAAGCCCACGACCGAGGCGGAACGGGATATGCTCTGCAAAATCTTCAAGGTGAACCGCCCCGACCTTGTTTCCCTCTCGCCGGACAGACCGCAATCCCATACGGATGCCGTCAACCGGCTGCATGAAATCTTTGCCGACAAGGAAGCGGCCACTTCGACCAGAAGCCGCCTCCGTGAAGAAGGGTTCATTATCCGTCAAGAGGAAGATACGGTCTATGCTATTGACTTCAAACGCCATATCCTGATAGACCTGAACGCGGAAGGATTCAACGTGGAATTGCTGCAACGAAAGCCAAAGATAAACAAACAGACTAAATCTCAACAAGCGACTCCAAAATCCAAGAAACTTTTGCGCAATGCCGGACTACGTGATGCCGGAGGCGGCAGCCAGAGCGAGAAACGGGAATGGGAAGTCGGGCATAACGGCAATTACGATGAGATTGATGACGGGCGCGCATTGAAACGATAGTCCAAAACAACGTGGGAAGATCCGGGAATGGACTTTCTCACGTTACTATTTTGGCCACTTCCACCCCGAAAACCTGAGTTTCCCACCATTGCAATCATTCGGAAGTCCCAACCGAAAGCGCATAAATGTTGCGAATTTCGTTTTCCGGGTTACAGAGAATCTAATTTTGTTGTGTAATTAGACCCGCATACGAAATGATACAGACACCGGTAATCGTGACATTCGCCAACCAAAAAGGAGGAGTCGGCAAGACCACCCTCTGCGTGACCTTCGCCAACTATCTGGTGACGAAGGGTGTCCGTGTGGTGGTCATCGACTGCGATTTCCAGCACTCCATCATGAAGTGCCGCAAGGCGGACATCAAGAAATACGGAGAACAGCCGATGCCCTACGAAGTATGGGACTGCGAAGCCACTGACAAGGACATGATGGTTTCCCTGATGGAGAAGCTGCACAACGACCCGGAAATAGACATCGTGCTGATGGATTCGCCCGGCAGCCTGAAAGCCGAAGGACTGGTACCGATGTTCGTCAACTCGGACATCATCGTCGTCCCGTTCCATTACGACCTGATGACCGTCCCCTCCACCGCCAGCTTCCTGCTGTTCGTTGACCGCCTGAAGAAAGCCGTGGGCGACCGGATGAAGGCACGGCTCTTCATCATCCCCAACCTGAATGACGGGAGGGTCGGCAAACGGGCGGAACTGGTGCTGTGGGAGAACGCCAGAGACACCTTCTCCAACTACGGGTACGTGACGGCGAAGATACCCAAACGGGCGGACATGGAACGATTCAGCACAATGGCGGCGTTGGACATGCAGGCAAGCATCGTCACCCCGGTCTTTGAGAAAATCTATACCGCCATTTTCGATACGGCAAAGCCCATCCGGGAAGTTGGACTTACCGGCATCCAACTGACGGAGAACCTGAATCCCAAACCGCAGAAGAAAGAAGACAAGAATAATCAGTAATCACCCATAATCAGAACGCAATGGCAAATATCATTCCTGAAATAGACGACCTCACCAAAGGCATCAATGACCCCGACATGATTCTGGCGGGCACGCAAGAGACAGAAGAACCGCAATCACAGGCAGGCACCCAATCCTCTTTGCCCTTTGACGGCTGTTGGGAGAGCTTCCTGAACTATCTGGAATCCTCCGGCACACGGGACGACAAGGCAGAGCGGTTGGTATGCAAGTTAGACCGCGACCTTGCGGACTCCCTCGATGACTGCGACATCCACAACCGCTGCCGTTCCGATTTGGTGAACGCCATCGTCAGGGCCTTCTTTGAGACATTCCTGCCCCAACTGGCACAATACAAGAGAGAGAAGAAATCACTGTTTATGAACCTCAAACAGAATTGATACCATGAGACATCACAAATGGACGGAGGAGAAACTGGCCGCCCTTGCCAGAATCTTCCCCGTAGAATCAACGAAGCACACAGCAACCGTCCTGCAAATGAGCGTCACGGCGGTAAAAGGCAAAGCCAAGGAACTGGGCCTTAAAAAAGAGACCAAGTCGGAATGGGCGAAACGTGCGGACTATGTGCGCAGCCACTTCTACCATTGCTCGTTATCCGAAATGGCAGGCAAACTGGGTATCAGCAGGACATCCGTCATCCGTATCATCGAAAAGCTGGGACTCAGACGCACCAAGGAACAGAACTTCCAAGTGACCTCCCGTGTCCGCAGTGAAATCATCCGCAGGGAAAGGCGGCACGTGCTTTTCGGTCTGGCCCCGGTCACCAAAATCAAGGTGGTGTCGAACAGGGCGCGTATTCAGATCCGGGCGCAGTTGAAATCCATCGGCTATATCGTAAGCCGGGACTCCAACACGCTGTACTACACCGATAAGATTGAACGGAAAAGCAATCTGGAAACCCGTGGCATCCGGCAAGGGCTTCGTTTCCTGCCTTTTTCCGAGGAAGAACCATTCATATTGACAGCCATATAAAACAGAGAACCATGCAATACGGACAAATAGTATTTCTTCTCTTCGTGGCACTGCTGTTCTACTACGCCGCCCTGATTGTGCTGGACATCCTACGGGCAAAGGCAGCGCAAACGGCAGAACAGGAAAACCACACCGAGGAAGACATAGACATATCGGATGAAGCGCAGACCTTCAAGCCCGTCAAGGTCAGCCGTGACGAACCGGGAAAACAGAACGATGGCTCAGAAAACGATAAGCCCAAAGAGGATGATGGTGAAGAGAAGCCTTCACAACATTCCGGCTATCGGGAAGCCATCATGACAGACGGCATTTTAGTAGAAAACCTCATAGATGAAATCGAGCGGTTGGTGGAAACCGGCACCTGCGATTTGGGTGCCGTCATCTTCAACTGCGAAAACGCACGATAATAACCGTTCCTTTAGCGACACCTGTTCCTTTGGCGATAGAATCCATTAATCATTTTGTAAGATGAAACAAGTAAAGAAAAAAGTACAATGCACATGGAAGCGTTTCTTGGGCTCCAAGTTCGCCCGGAACAGTGTCGTGGCACTCTGCGCACTCACCGTATCAGTCGGTGAAGCGATGGCTTCGAGTAAAGGAGCGGCCGGTTTTACCAAGGCAACACAGGAAGTCAGCTCGTACCAGACACCCGTCTCCAACCTGATGAAAGCCATTGCAGCGGTCATCGTCCTGGTCGGAGCGTTCAATGTCTATTTCAAGATGCGTGCGTCCGTAACGGTTGCGTGATAAATACTTCCTTGGCAAGAAGTTAGGATAGTGTTCCATGTAAATGGACAGTCCAAATTTAAATGTTTAACCTCTACTGACAAGTAGAAAACAAAGATTAACTGTATGTTTTACAACATCCTACTCCCATCAGCTTTACCCTGCGGAGAAATCCATAAGGGGAACACAGCACGCTTGAAAAGTGGCAAGTCGGTGAACTGCAAAGCCGAGACGCAGCCGCAAGGGAGAAAGACTGACATGAGGATGAAGCCTGATTGGTTGAACGATAATCCAACGGTATGTGAAATGACTATGGCGGAAAGCAGTTACATACGCCATATTGCGGTACTGTGCCAAACTGCATTTATTGGCACAGCAGGAACTTGCCGCAACGTGACCGCAATAAGCGGAGAAAAGGGTGTAAGTCGCATCCGACAGTCAGTCGTGCCAACAGTTATCACGCAAACTAAACGGAGATTGCCTAACCCGAAATGCCAATTGGCTATGAACGCAGGTTCTGAATATTCGGTATGGCAACGGAGTTCCCGTAGTAGTCTGAGGAAGGGAAAGCCTTCCACATGGCAAAGGGGAACAGTTGTTGACTTCAATAGTATTAACGGATAACGTGAGAGACGTATGAGAAATCCCGAGATAATATTGAACACTCTAAGCTCACACAGTAAGGTCTCAGACTACAAGTATGAGCGTATTTACCGCATTTTCTTTAACGAGGAGATGTTCATGCTTGCCTACGAGCGGATTAAGTCCAAACCTGGCAACATGACTCCCGGCACGGATGGCCTTACCATTGACGGGATGACTATCGACCGAATTGGAAAACTCATCGGGAGCTTGAAAGACGAGAGCTATTCCCCCAAGCCTGCCAAGAGGGTGTACATCCCCAAGAAGAACGGGAAGAAACGTCCTTTGGGAATACCGACCATTGATGACAAACTGGTGCAGGAAGTAACAAGGATGATTCTTGAAGTCATCTACGAAGGTCACTTTGAAAGTACTTCACATGGATTCAGGCCATTCAAAAGTTGCCATACAGCCCTCATTGGCATCAAAAAGACGTTTACTGGTATGCGGTGGTTTATAGAAGGAGACATTAAAGGATTCTTCGACAATATCCACCATGCCACACTGGTAGACATCCTTCGGATGCGGATTGCGGACGAGAAGTTTCTTCGGTTGATTTGGAAGTTCCTAAAAGCAGGCTATTTGGAAGAGTGGCATTTCAACAGGACTGATTCGGGCACACCGCAAGGAGGTATTGTCAGCCCTATACTGGCAAACATCTACCTTGACCAGTTTGACAAGTTCATGAAAGAGTATGCCGACAATTTCGACAAAGGGAAAAGCAGGAAGATACGCAACGAATACATGAATCTGAATATGCGTACTGTGAACAGGAGAAAGAAGAGAAAGGCTACGGAAGACCCGGTCGAAGCAGCCGCTCTTGACGCAGAAATCAAGCAATTGCAAAAGGAGTTGCGCAGTATGCCCGTAAGGGATGAGATGGACGAGAATTATCGCCGCCTCAAATATGTAAGGTATGCTGATGATTTCCTTATCGGGGTAATAGGTTCAAAAGCCGAATGTGAGAAAATCAAGAGAGATATTACTGGCTATATGCGTGATAGGCTCAGACTTGAACTTTCAGCGGAAAAGACCCTAATCACCCATGCAAGTGAAGAAGCCAAGTTTCTTGGCTACCGAATCTCAGTGCGCTCTCTTGATGTCATGAAAAGGAACTGTAAAGGAATCCTTTCACGTGCATTCAAGGGTAAGGTACAACTGTCACTTTCATCGGAAACGGTAAAAGACAAGTTGTTATCATACGGTGCTGTCTATTTTGCCGAAGAAAACGGCAAAACGGTATGGAGACCCCAGTCAAGGTCGTCCTTGATTGGAATGGAAGCCCACCGCATACTTGCCAAGTATAATCTTGAGATAAGGGGATTCTACAATTACTATTCGATTGCTGACAATGTATCTGCGACCTGCTCCAAATTTGGTTACATCATGGAGTACAGCCTTTACAAGACTTTGGCTCAGAAACAAAACAGTACAGTGGCCAAGATTATAAGGAAGTACAGAAAGAACAAGGAGTTTAAGATTGAATACCTTGACAAAAAGGGCAATCAGAAATATCGGGTTCTTTACAAGGATGGATTCAAGCAAAAACAGCCCAACAAAATGGCTGACTGCGACACGCTGCCAAACGTAAGTTTTCCCAAACGCTCCTTGGCGGAGAGATTGAGAAGTGAAATTTGCGAGTTGTGCGGAAGTCATGGACAACTCATTATGCACCATGTCCGTTCCCTGAAATCTGTCAGTGACAAAACAGAATGGGGAAAGATGATGCTGGGAATAAATCGCAAGACACTTGCAGTATGTGAAAGCTGTTTTGCCCAAATTAAGGAGAAAGAAAATGAAAAAGAAAGTGAGAAGTAGAGTGCTGTCAATAGCGGAAAGCCGTATACATGGAGACATGTACGTACGGTTTGGGGGCAGTTTTGGAGAAACCTGCGGCAGCAATGCCGCAAGGCGTTCCGATTCGAGCCCACAGAACGGTGATCAGGATGTAAAAAAGACCATCATGCTGACCATCGGCGGCTGTATCGCGTTCATCGCATTGTCAGAGGCTTTGCCGCTGTTCTTTAAGTAGTTACAACACTGAAAAGACATACCATCATGGCGATGAATCAGGAGGGCTACCCCGTCTTCAAGGGCTTGCAAAAACCGTTGGAATTCATGGGCATACGCGGACGGTTCCTCACGCTGGCGGCTGCGGCTGTCGGCGTGTCATTCGTCGGCTTTATCGTATTCTCCATTGCCTTGGGCAAGCTCGCCGGTTTCATCGCCATGCTGGTCATGGCGGTTGCCGGACTGGTGACGATTTACATCAAGCAGCGTGGCGGGCTGCATAACAAGAAACGGCACAAAGGCATCTTTGTCTACAAAGGCCTGAGGCATCATTCATAAAACAAATTCAAAAGGATATGGCACAAGCAAAGAAGAAACCGTTTGACGGGCTATATGCGCAGTTGGAAGAGACGGGCGGCAATGTCGTCCTTTTTTCAGCCAAAGGCGAGGCGTCCGTCATTTTTGAAATGACCAACCCCGTACAGCAGTTATGCACCGATGCGGAACAATACCAACTCTTCCAAGACGTGTTTTCCAATGTCGTGCAGACACTTGGGGAGGGCTACGCCTTGCAGAAACAGGACATCTTCTGCAAGCAGGCCTACCACCACGAAGTGCCGAAAGACGCGCCTTTTCTGACACGGTGCTACTTCAAGTACTTTGAGGGAAGGGAGTTTACGGAAATACGGACTTACCTGATTGTCACGCAGGAGGCACAGCGCAACCAGTTCGTGCAGTACGACCCCAAGAAATGGCTGGACTTCCACGCCAAGGTGTCCAAGGTGGATGACATCCTCACGGAGAAACACATCAAGCACCGCAAGCTCGATAAAGAGGAAGTCAACGAGTACTGCCACCGCTTCATGGCGTTCAACTTCCGGCACGGCTCCTTCTCGATGACCAACTTCAAGGCATCGGACGAATACCTGAAAACCGGGAAACGGGTCATCCGTTCCTTCCCTCTGGTGGACATAGACGAAATCAACCTACCGTCCGTCATCAAGCCATACACGCAGATGAACGTCAACGGCTATGGCATCGCCACCGACCTGTTTTCGTTCCTTACCAATGTGCCATATTCCGATTGCGTGGTGTTCAACCAAGTGATACAGATACCCGGACAGCGGAAGCTGCTCCGCAAGCTGGAAGCCAAGGCGAAGCGTCACGGTTCCATGCCCGACCCAAGCAACAAGATAGCCAAGGCGGACATCGAGGAAGTGCTGGAACGGTTGGCCATCGACAGCACGATGCTGGTCTATTCCAACTTCAACATACTGGTAAGCTGCCCGGCAGACAAGATGACACCCGTGACCTCCTTCCTGGAGACCAAGCTGTACGAGTGCGGCATCATGCCCTCCCGTACCGCCTACAACCAACTGGAGCTGTTTACGGACAGCTTCCCCGGCAACGCCTACACCTTCAATCCTGACTACGACCTGTTCCTGACCCTTTCCGATGCGGCACTCTGCTTCTTCTTCAAGGAACATCTGAAAGCCTCCGAGGTGACACCGCTGACCACGTATTACACCGACCGTCAGGGGCTTCCGGTGTGTATCGACTTCACCGGCAAGGAAGGCAAGGTCAAGATGACCGACAACGCCAACTTTTTCTGCATCGGGCCAAGCGGCAGCGGCAAGAGCTTCCACATGGAGTTTCGGAGGGCAAAACGGCGACAAACGGCTGCAAAAATCGGTGTTATAATATCTTGATTTTCAGCTAATAGATTTTAACAAACGAGATTTTCGCCTGTTGGCGATTCGTCCTTTTCGGAGTATTTTTGTACCGCGATTGTACCACGCGAGAGGGGTCACACGGCACGACTTCCTTTCAGCAACGTGCAACAGCTTTCAAGAGCGTGCAACAAATTTCTTCGATAATGGACCGTCAAATTAAACACAATTTAACAGGTCAGCCCGACTACGACCGAGGCATGACCGACAAGCCTTTCCTCACCATCGGGGAAGTGGCGGACATCCTGCAAGTGAGCAGCCGGACTGTGTATAACCTCATTTACAAAGGCACTCTCCGGGCTTGCAGACTGACATATCACATCACAATCATCACCAGAGAGGATTTCTTTCTGATGATTCGGGAGACAACCTACTGCAAGCGGAGCGTGTCAATCTTCGCAAAGCAGGGCAAAAAGACAAAAAAGAAGATGAACGAAGATACAACGAACACTGAAATAGACCTTTCCCAAAAGGAGGGAAAGAAGAAAGCGAAGGGCACCCCGAAACGGCAGCTCATACCGGCGGCTAACTACAAACAGTCCGTGCGCGACACGTTCACGGACAAAGAGAGTGCCGGAGGTGACCTTTATACGATGGCTGAGATATGCCGGAAATACAATTATACCTACGGACGATTTTACAATCTCCGTATGCGCTACTCGATACCCTGTGTCAAAGCCAACGCCACCAAGTGCTTCCCTAAAGCCGAGGTTGACAAGGCTATGGCGCAGGAAGCGGAACGGCTGGGAAGCAACCTGTCGGAGCACTGGTATTCCTGTTTCGACATCATGCGCCTGTTCGGGCTGGGCAAGACCCAAGTCCGCAGGTTCGCGCTCACCCACGGGGTAAGGACGAAGCGCATCCACGGCAACCGCTTGTACTATCTCAAGGCTGACTGGGACGAGGCACGGAAGGTGTCGGAACGCAAGAGTGCAAGCACGAAAGCCAAGCGAGAGCCGGACAATGAATCAGACAACAATTAAAAATCACAACCGATATGACAAACATCTGCACGAAAGTAACTGTAAGGAAGCGACCCATCAAGAACGGTCAGGTGTCGCTTTACCTTGACTTCTACCCGGCTATACGGCATCCCAAGACAGGCAAGCCGACAAGACGGGAGTATCTGGGAATATACATCTATGCCGACCCGAAAGACAAATTCGAGGCTGAGTTCAACAAGACCATGCTCCGCAATGCCGAGCTTGTCAAATGCCGCAGAACCGAAGCCATCATCAACGAGGAATACGGATTTCTCGACCGCAACCGCGGCAAGGAGAGTTTTCTTGAGTATTTCCGTTCCAAGATGGCGGACGATGACAATTACCGTAACTGGAACACCGCTTACAAGCACTTCGAGAAGTATTGCGGCGGAAGCTGCACCTTCGACAATCTGACGCTTGACTTCTGCCAGGGATTTCTCACCTATCTGCTGTCGCTCACAACTCCAACCAAGGGCAAGATGATGGCTTCCACCGCCAACAACAACCTCAACAAGCTGAAATGCGTCCTCCGCATCGCATACGAGGAGAAACGCATCAAGGAGAACATCGCCCCACGGCTCAAGCACGCCAAGGAGTCAAGCACGAAACGCGAGTTTCTGACACTTGAAGAGGTCAGGATGCTTGCCGCCACTCCCTGCGAAAAACCTGTTATACGGAGTGCCGCACTGTTCTCATGCCTTACGGGACTTCGCATCAGCGACATCATCCGTCTGCAATGGGAGAACATCATAAGAGGAGCTGACGGCGGCTGGTGCATGCACATCGTCACCAAGAAAACCAAGACGGAAGCCGTGCTGCCGCTGTCGGATGAAGCACTCGCGCTGTGCGGCGAGCGCGACGAGGGGCAGGTGTTCAAGGGGCTGACGAAGACAATCCTTCCCCTCTATCTCAAGGACTGGATCAAGTCTGCCGGAATCACCAAGCACATCACGTTCCACGGGTTCAGGCACACCTACGCGACCCTTCAGCTTGCCGCAGGAACAGATCTTTATACCATTTCAAAGATGCTCACGCACAGCAATGTCGGCACGACACAGGTCTATGCCGATGTGGTGAACGACCTCAAGCGCAAGGCATCCGAACAGATTACACTCAAATGAAAACCGACACATATATAATATGAACAACATAACATTCGACCAACTGCCGCAGGCGGTTTCCATGCTGATTGAAAAGGTGGGACTGCTCACTGAACGTGTGGAGAAATTCCTGTGTGACGCACCCTCGCAGCATGGCGAGGCACACACCTTGCTTTCTTTGAACGAGGTTGCAAAGCTACTCGGAAAATCCGCGTCAACCATCTATGCCATGACATCCGACAAACGTATTCCGTACCACAAGCGGGGTAACAAACTTTACTTCTTCGAGGATGAAGTCATGGCTTGGATCAAACAAGGAGGCACATCGGGAGTAGCCAGCGAGAGCGAGATTGAAAGACGGCTTGAGGAACTGCGCAACAGTAAGAAGCGCAAGCCGGGAGCGTTGACGGACGGCAACAGCCGGATGTCCGCAGTAGCACCATAATATCATCAGATCATGTGCAAGAAAAGACAGGACTTACAGACCATACACTACTGCACCATACTCTCAGCCGGGCAGTGGGATTTTCTTTTGGAAGGCAGGTTTTCCCCTCTCAGGCAAAAGTGCCTCTGGCGACTGATGAGCGGTGCCGTGCGGACAAGAACCGCTTATAAAATCAAGGGCATTGATATTGTGCTGGAGGTGGGACAGGTGGCGGCTTCCGATGTGGAATTAGCGGAGTTTTTGGACTGCAACCGTAAGACGGTCGGCAAACTAATCGACAGCTTCAACCGCCTCGGTATGCTGACCACCCGAACAAACAACCGCACATCCGTCCATTCCCTGCATTTTCTCACGGGCTGGTATGTCGGAGGTGTCCTTGTCACCAATCCCCACTATGTCAGACCTTCGGCTGCCGCCAAAGGACAGACGGGCGATGTGCGGACACCTGTTTCCGACAGTCTGCCGTCAGGGGATGAACCGGGAGGCGCAGCGGTTGACTGCCACACAAGAGGGAAGGAAACGGACAGCCTTGCGACAGGCGCGGCATCCCTTTCTTCTTCCCTCCTTTTGTCAGACAATTCCAATCCGTCAGCCGATGTGCATGACGGTGACTGCCATAATCCTCCGTCCGATATGTTCATGGCGGACACAACCGCAAATCGGCATATCATAGACGGCGGTAACGAAGCCTCCGGCGAAAACGGCGTAGGAAGCCACAGCGAGACGCAGGAAGCCGCCAATGACAGCGAGGGTAATCCTGCATAGGTGCGAGAACCGAAAGCGTGGAAAAACGGCTTAAACCGGGATTTAGTCGGTCGGAAGCGGGAACAAGGGCTTGCCCTGTATAGCCCACTATAACTTCTCCGCTGCGCTCCCGAAGTTGTGGGCTCTCCCGAGGGGCTGGGCTTTGCCCCGTCCCACTTATGGCTCTGCCCTAAGAACCCGCAAGGCTCCGCCCTTGACCCGGTCGGAGGCTGTCAGCCCCCGACGCCCCTGACCAAAGAGTGACCCTCTCTTTGGAAACTCCGCTTAGTGGCTTCCACCCCTAAGAACCCCGAGCAGGAAGTGACCCTCTCCCTGCACCCTCCGATTAAGGCTCCGCCCTAATAACCCTTTCCCTATTGTAAATCTGTAAACATCATCATGCCTATGGCACAGAAGACATCAGTCAACATCAAGCCCTGCAACATCGGAAGCAGCGAGGAACACAACAGACGGAAAGCGGAATACCTCGCCCGTGTCGCAAGGGAGAAGCTCTACATCCGCACCGAACTCATGCACCGGAACGAGGCATGGGTAGCACCTGAATTTGAAAACTCGACGCTGACCGACCGCTACAATCAGATAGCCGCGATGGTAAAGGAGAAGACAGGTCGGGCGATGCAGACCAAAGACCGCTTGCGCGTGAACAGGAAGACGGGAAAGGTGACCGTCGTGCGCGGCAGCACTCCGCTAAAAGAGGGTGTCGTGGTAATCAAGGATGATACCGCGATGGAGCAGTTGCGCCGTTTCTGCGAGGTGTGCAAGCAGCGGTGGGGAATCACAGCATTGCAAATCTTCATCCATCGTGACGAGGGGCATTACGCCACTCCCGGAGATGCCGCCACATGGAAGCCCAACCTTCACGCCCATATCGTATGGGACTGGATGAACCACGACACCGGGAAATCCTGCAAGCTGGACGATAAAGCCATGAGCGACATGCAGACGCTTTTGGCTGAGTGTCTTGAAATGGAGAGGGGCACCTCGAAGGAGGTGACGGGAAAGGAGCATCTTGAACGCGCTGACTTCATAATCACCAAGCAGAAGCAGGAAGCCGAACAGGTAAAGTCGGAAAAGGAAGCAGCCGAAGCCGACAGGGATGCCGCCATCCGCGAAACGGACAATGCCAGATCCGAACAAGAAAAACTCCGGATCGTAAACGAGGAAAAACAGCGGCGCAGCGCGGAACTTGACAGCGAGATCGCCGAAAAGGAAGAACGCGCGAGGGAGGTTGACCGTGAGAACACGGACAGCATAAAGTCAGGCATCGCCAACCTTTTCGGCAAGGGCAAGTACGCAGCCATCGAGCAGGAGAACGAAAGGCTGAAAGCCGAGAACGAGCACATCAAAGAATCGTTCCCCGATGAAGTCAGGAAAGAGGTGGCGAAGCGGACAAAGGCACTGACTGAGGCGAAGCGGACGGTCGAACTGGAACGGGACAGTGCCATGGCAATGGCTGACACATTTGAATCCGAGAGGGACACAGCACTGCGGCAGCTCCGGGAACAGAAGACCGGGGAGCAGCACCGCATCGGCATGGCGGTGAGCCGGGCAACGGAGGAGAAGGACAGGACAATCCGGCAGCTGCAGGGTGCGTTGAAATCGAGCCGGGACATTCTGAACATCATCGCCGATATTCTCTACAAGGCAAGCGAGGTGTTCAGGCGGGCGATTGAAGCGATTATCCATTTCGCCACGGAACGGCACAAGTCAATCTTCTCCAACGATGAAGCCGCCGACATCAAGAGCGTCATGCAGAGCTACGGCGAGACCACCGAGCAGCAGAAAGCGGTCGGCGCATGGCTCTGTGACTATGCGGAACACCGACAGCCATTTGATGAAATAAAACATCGCCACACACTCAACGAGGTTGGCGATGTCGCAGAGGGGGCGTATGATTGGAGGATTGAGAAAGAACAAAGAGGCATAAGTCTATGATTACCTACTATTGTTAATAAACTGTGTAATCAACAATCATAACGGATGAAAACAGTCCTTTTTTATACTGACCTGAAATTAGTAATGTCTTTTCTCGTTCAATCTTTTCTTTGATTGGATATTCATTATTAATTATTAGAGCAATTTCCTCATTATCTAATTTAAAAGAAATGAAGGGCGGCGAGCGGTAGGCACTGGATTCAACATTCTCTATCTCGGACATAAACGAATGTTTATCCTGTGAGTTCATATATCCAATATTTACAATTGAATACAATGAAAATGTAATGCAAAATGTACCCCAAAGTGATATATATAAAAGCCCTTTCTTTAATTTTTTTATGCACTTAAAGTATAATCCCCAAATAAAGCATATTGGGATTACTACTATATACATAAAGGAATACTCTAAATAATATACTCTCAAATACTGGGGGAGAAAAATCCCCACAAGTAAAATTATGCTATAAAGCACAAATAATTTATAATACGATTGTTCAATCGTTGTAGATTTAGAGGCGATTCTATCTTTGTGTCTCTTTGCCCTTTTAAAACTCTTCATATCGTCTTATCAAATATCCAAAATCGTTTATCGGTCAGTTTCATTGGGCTCAAGGAGTTTTCTGATTGAGTTTATAATATCTTTCCAAGAGGCACTATCAAGTTCAAAAGACAATTCTCGCTCATAATCCCAATCTTGTCCTTTGTCGGTGGCTTTTCGGGTCGGCAATATTTTAAGTTTACGGCTATCGTGGGTCACCAGTACACTCGTAGAGTGCATATAAAGCTGTCGCCATGAGCGTTGTTTCATGGCTTTGATTAGCTCGGATGCCTTTATTTCGGTGTATTTGTCATACTGACTTGCATGGAAAATATCAGTCAGAGTATTCTCAAACATCCCGTTATAGCAGTCAAGAGTCAAGAATTTAATAGGATAACTCGCGCTGACATAATATACCGTGACAAATATGTACTCCTTGTCGGTACGATATATCATACACTTTCCCAAGCTATCCAACTCCGGGCATCGGTCGTTATATTTTCGATTGATTCTAAGCCAACGATAAACAGCCAGAACAATCGCAACAATTACAAATATTATGACAGATCCAAACTCCGGCCCATCATAATATTCAAAAACCGTCATGTTGTTTTCAGGATTGTCCTTCTGATACACCACACCTATACTATCGCCCACGGAAAGACCACGGCGTGGAGCTCCGCCGTCATAAGCTTTACCATCCACAAAAATCTTATACTTCAAATATGGACTATTGCGAATACTATACACATCAGAAACCACAGTTGATGTAAAAACCGGATTTGCAGACAGCGTATTATATTTTCGATTCTGTAAATACAAGCCGACAATGAGGAAAGGCACAAGAATCAGGAGCATAACACCAAATGGTAAGCGTGTCTCGCCCCGTTTCCCAAAGAAAAACCTGTATATCTTGCTGTCGGATTTCATCTATGCTTCGATTACCTTTTGTCCGTGCTACAAAGTTAATATAAATTTCGCTTACACCATTATATTGCCATGCGTAAAGTGCTTGAACTGAATGGAAATAATGAAATCTTATCCCTTTATTGCTCGATTCTGCTATTGCATCCCCATTCCCCTGCCTTTCCCTTCTGTTTTGGCTGCTAAATAACGTAGTTTGTACCTCGCTTGTTTCTTGAATGGGATATAGCATTGATTTTCAACAGTGGTAAGCAATTCCTTGACAACTATCTCCGGCACCCAGACCTTCAAGATGCCTACCCCGAACAAAAATGAGAAATGTATCAATCTATAACGTACTATCTTGTTTTTTGGGGATAATAGCCCGAATCTTACCGCTTTTTAGTAACTTTGCGTATGGAATAAAAGATATTGCTATGACTACAATAAGAATTTATATACTTCTTATACTATTCGTTTTACTTCCGGGAGTTAATTCTTTCGGCGAGGTATTCAACACCTCTAAATGTTTTGACTTATTGTGTTCGCCTCAGTATATCGACCATCTCAAAGATGATTCGCGGTTTGCTGAACTATGTGTGGATTCTGTCTTTATCGCAAATGTTGCAGAGATTAATTCAAATTGCGCTGCATCTAAACTTTGTAATCTTTATTCTGAAATCGACGGAGATAAAGATGATATTTCTAAATGCCTTTTCACAATTCAGCATCTGGATAGTTTAGCTTGTGATATTGAGTGGGCGAAAGGCATCCTGTCTGTTCAGCCTCAACTGGCTTATGTTATGCAGCAATTAGTCGATAGCGGATACTCGGAGTATTGGGATAAAACAATCTATCCCACATTGAAGTCCCATATTGACAATTATAGTTTGAATCACGATTTGCTGAAAGCAATAAATGACAGTCTTACGCATTTTTTCTTTCCACAAGCTCTACCTGATACACAATCCAAAATATACATTTTGGATATTGATAATGCTTTCAATCTTTCTGATGAATCTTTTTGTTGCACTCCGCTAATTCTTGACCCAGAAATTGAAAAGCAGTTGAGATTAAATTTCATGAATATATATATTCACGAGAACCTGCATAATCTTTATCTTTCACCCGAACTAATGGCAAAATTGGGAGAGCTTGATAATGATACTTTTTATCGCAGCAAAGAATCGATAGCTCAAAAACACGGGGAAGGTCGAAACGAAGCTTTTGTTGTAGCGGCAGAGGTGTATATCTCTAATCAGTTAGGAATACGTGACGCTCAAAATGTTTATGATGAATTCTCTCAATACGTTGATGGCAGTCTTGTATTGGCTCCAATAATATATACATATTTGACCAGTAGGAATCACAACGAATCATATAATGATTTTCTTTTGCGGTTATTTGAGACTGGCATCTTGAAATCTGGAGCTATCGAAAACAATTATAATGATGCGATGACATCAATTCAATCTCAAATCAAGAAATAATTTTTTATCACTGTATAGTTGCTTCGCGATTTTATGGTATCATAACCTACAAGATTGCGAAGCATTTTACTTTAATTCGGTCGAAAGCCATCTCAATGCCCATTTTCAAGAGGATGGCTACGCTGTAACTACAGACCTTTGTGACTTGAGTCTAATTAGGTAAAAAATCTCATCAACTGTTAAGATTTAGTTAAATCTTTCATCAAAAACACAAGCCTTTTCTAATCCTTTCGCTCCCTGAAAGCAACTTTTTCGCTCTCACTTTTCCTTAATTGATAGTTGTACCGTTATTTTCTTATATGGCTGATTTTCAACGACAAAAGTCATTGAAAATCAATTCCACATGAACAGTGTTGTCCGTCAGTTACTTGAACAGCATACGGACGTGGTGATGGTAGATACCGGTGACTCTTACGAAGGCATCTGTCGTTATTTCAACGGCACCTACATATCCTACTCCAAGGAGAAGCCCATTTCGATGAACCCCTTCAAGGTAACGCAGGAAGAATACGACCTGAACTTCGGAGAGAAGAAGAACTTCCTCAAATCACTGATATTTCTCATCTTCAAGGGCAGCCAGTTCCCCGACAAGATCGAGGACATGCTGATTAACCAGACCTTGGTGGAGTATTACGACACCTATTTCCATCCTTTCACAAACTTCAACGAACAGGAACGGAAGAACCTGCGACGGAAATTGTTGCTGGAAGCCCGGATGGAGGATGACATCGAAAAGTACACCAAGGACATGGAGGACATCGAACGGCTGATAGAGAGCGAGGAGGTTATCGTGAAGCCGGAAAGCCGCGCGCTGATGCTGCCCTCGGAAGTCAGACGTTTCAAGCTCATCCGCCAGTGCAAGTCATTGACCGCCCTGAAGAACGACCCCGGAGCGACACCCTCCGAAAGAGAAAGGGCTTTCCACATCGTGGAGAAGTTCAAGAAAGAGCTGTACGAGAACTCGATGCTTATCAAGATAGACAAGCGGATAGCCCGCATGGAGGAACAGAGGCGCAGGCTGAAAGTGAAGGAACTCTCGTTCAACTCCTACTATGAGTTCGCTCTGGAACGTATTCCGCAGATAATGAAGCAGGACAAAATCGATTTCAAGGTGAACGACTTCGCGTCCATCCTGAAACAGTTCTACCGGGGCGGCGAACAGGAAAAGACCCTGAACTCCGACTTGGACGTAAACCTGTTCGATGAGCGGTTCATCGTCTTTGAGATTGATAAAATAAAAGATGACCCCGTCCTTTTCCCTATCGTGGTGCTGATAATCATGGACGTTTTTTTACAAAAGATGCGCATCAAGAAAGGACGCAAGGCACTGATAATCGAGGAAGCGTGGAAGGCCATCGCCTCACCGACCATGGCGGAGTACATCAAGTATCTTTACAAGACCGTCCGCAAGTTCCACGGCATCGCCGGAGTGGTCACGCAGGAATTGAACGATGTGATAGATTCTCCCATTGTCAAGGAAGCTATCATCAACAATTCCGATGTGAAGGTATTGCTTGACCAGTCGAAGTTCAAGGACAGGTACAACGACATCGCCGCCATCCTCGGCCTGACCCCGATACAGAAGCAGCAGATATTCACCGTCAACGCGCTCAACAACAAGGAAGGGCGCAGCTACTTCAAGGAAGTGTGGATATGCCGGGGGCAACAGTCGGATGTCTATGGTGTCGAGGAAGCCCCGGAATGTTACTGGGCATACACCACGGAGCGCAACGAGAAGGAAGCCCTGAAGATATACCTCGCCCATTACGGGGATTTGCAGGAAGCGATAACCCATATCGAGGCAGACCGCCAACGGGACGGCGGGCCGCTTTATCTGGAGTTCGCAAGGAAAGTCAACCAGAAACAAAAAGTGATGTCATTATGGTAAAGTTACGGTACACACTCATCTTGGTATTTGTAATTACCGCTTCAATCCAAGCCTTTGCCGGCTGGAGAGTGGTGATTGACAAGAACTGCCTGAAAATAGTGGCAAGCAACACCGCTTCCCAAAAGCTGATAGAAGACAAGCATAACCAACGGCTGGACTCCATCGCTTCCAAAAAGAAGAAGGTGGAGCTGTATTCGGTGAGCATGGCCACCATCAAGGAACTCTACAAACTCTCTATGGAAAACGTGTCGGGCTTCGGGGCGGAAAGCCGCTATTACAAGGAAATCGGACTGTGCGCTTTCGATATAGTCCGCAACGTGCCGGAACTGGTCAAGACCGTGAGCAAGGCGAAGTTCTCCAACAAGCTGTTGTGCCTGAACGAGCTGGGCAATCTGGTTTCGGAAACGCAGCAGTTGGTGGGCAACTTCGTGAACATCGTCAACAACGGCAAGGTTTCCAATCCCTTGAAAGGGGAAGCGATCGCAGAGAAGAAGAATGACGGCTATAACCTGCTTGACCGCTATGAGCGGATGTCGCTGGCCAACGGTATCTATACCAACCTGATGGAGATACGTTACAAGGTGGAAGGTATGCTCCTGATGGCGCGTTATGCCACGATGAACGACCTGTTCTTTGCGATAGACCCGGAGGGCTGGGCCAACATCATGACGATGCGCAACAGCGTGGACGGTCTGGTAATGGATTGGAACAGATTAGTGGCTACAAACAACTGATGAAGGAGGCAGGCTATGAAACACAGAAGATTATACATCCTTTGCCTGACGTTGCTTTTCTTGCTTCCGGCAAAGTCCTTCGCTTATGTCATCCCGAAAGACCTTCCCACCATAGAAGCCTTGATTGCCTTGCACAAAGCCATCAAGAAAGATGAAGACAAGGCGTTGCAACGGGTGGCAATGAGCTTCGGGGAGCAATCGCTGATAACCAAGGGAGCGGACAAGTTCAATGACGTGCGCACCACCTTGGACACCCGGTTGAGCAATGCGAATTCCTACCTCGTATTAGCCGGCGCCATTTCATCGACGGCCAACTCCTTGTACCAACTTGTAAGGGACTACAAGAACTTTACAACCCATACCTTCAAGTATGTGTCCGACAAACCTTTTGTCGCCTGGTACTATGCCGATGCCAACGTAGCCATCGCCCGTGAGATCAAGCATTGCTACAAGCTCTATGCAACGGTGGCCGCTTCCGGCATCAACCTGATGAAAGCCTCGATGGACGAGAAACTGAATCTGGTGCTGACACTGAAAACCACCATCGACCGGGCACGCGGCATCATAGACAATGCGAACCTCTACTGCTATCTGGTCACCGACTGCGGATGGAAACCCGATTACATCTGGGAGATACTGAACTCCACCGTCAAGGAAGAGATAGCTGACCGAATCATCAACCAATGGAACAAAGGATATGCGATTTAAAAACAAGATTATCAAGATATTCTGTGCAATCATCCTCAGTTTTCCTTTAACGGGGAACGCACAGAAAGTAGTCCGTGACAACGAGAAGAAGAAACAGTGGCAGTCAATGGAAAACGGCCCTTGGGACTTCGCCCCGGACTGGTACTATTTTTTCCTGCACAAAAGATATTCAGGAGCGGAAATGTACTGGAAGTGGGCGGGCTTCAACTCCGGTTTCCGGGTACGCTTCAAAGAACCCAAGTCCAACATCAGGCGCATCATGCCTGTTCGGGTGACTTCCGAAGAGACCCAACGGCAGAAGGTCGAAAAGGTGGAAAAGGAACGCAAGTACGTGGAAGAACTCTACAAGGAAGAGCTGCTACGGGAGGCGGACAGAGCCGTGGATTTGATGTACGGTGCCTATAAGGACGAGTTCAACCGTATGCAGGGATGTATCACGGACGGCCTGTTATACTCGATGCGGAAAAGCGGCGGCAGGCTCAAATACCAAGTGGACGAGCTGAGCCGGCAGAACGAGATCCTTTGTGCGGATATAGCCTATATCCACAAGACCGGAGTCGGCTATGGACTGGAGAACGCCAAACGGCAGAAGGCTTACGAGGAAGCCAAGGAGAAGATGAACGAACTGGTAAACCGGACTGCCCATCTGTGTGCGGTGGCGGCCACCCATTATTAAGCAAGAACATAAAAAACGAAGAATATGAATTTACTATTAGTTCCCCTGACCATCGGCCTGCCGGTAATAGACGAAAGTCTGGACAAGCTGCTGGTCGCCATGGAAACATTTCCGAATGTGGCGGTACTGGGCGATGCGGTCGGGCTGGCGCGTGTCATCGGACTGTGCCTTGCCCTTTGTGTCGGCTCATACGAGTGCTGGATGATGATGCTCGGACGGCGGGGCATGGACGTGATGAAACTGCTCCGCATCATCGGCATCTCCATGTGCATCTCCTCGTCCTCGTGGATTTGTTCCGCCCTGCAGGTGCCCGGCAAAGGGCTGGAATCCGCCACCAAAGCGATGGCACACGCCAAGAACAAGGAAGTCGCGGCTTTCGAGTTGAAAGTGGCGCAGAAGCAGAGCGAATACCTCGACCGATTGAGAGCCGTTCAGGATTCCATCTCGACGGCCAAGCAGATAGCAGAAATCGGCGAGGATGCCAACTGGTGGGACAAGCTCATCTACAACGTGGAGAACTTGGGCAACACCATCAACAACTATGCGCAACGGGCGGCGGTGGCCACGGAAACCAAAATCAGCGAATGGATCAACGATGTCATCCGCTTTGTCGGCGAACTGGTGTTCCAGATGTCCTACTACGGCATCCTTGTGGCACAGCGGATATTCATGGCCATCATGATGATATTCTGCCCCATCATGTTCGCACTTTCATTAGCACCGCCTTGGAACTCGGCTTGGAGCCAGTGGATGTCGAAATACCTTTCCCTCTCGTTATGGGGTTTCGTGACCTATATGTGCATGTACTACGTTGACTTCATCCTGCTGTATAATCTCCAACAGGACATGGTGGCCTACAACCACCTGCTTCACGGCTCTGTCAATTCGTGGGAACAGATTGGCGCACTGGGATTACAAGGCATCGGCTCCAACTGCATGTACGCGATGGGTATGCTCGTGGGAGCTTACATCATCCGCTTTGTCCCCGAAGTGGCCTCATGGCTGATACCGGGCGGTGTCAGTTCGGGTGCAGGTTCCGTGGCTGGCGCAACGGCTATGGGCATGACGACAGCAGCGGGTGCGGCAGCCGGAAGCATAGCCGGTTCTGCGGTCGGTGGCATAGCAGGCGGAAAGAAGAAATAGCGTTAACATTAAACTCCAAAGAATATGCTTATAGAATCATTAGCACAGAAAACCAAACTTGCCATGATGACGGTACTGGCAAGCATAGCAGGCAGTGTCATCATCTGCGGTTTCACCGTCTGGTGTTGCGTGTCGCTGGTCAACAAGGAGCGGCAGCAAATCTATGTACTGGACGGTGACATTCCGTTTCTTGCGGAACGGGCGCAGTTGGAAGCGAACTTCACGATGGAGGCGAAAGCGCATATCCAACTCTTTCACCAGTACTTTTTCAACCTGCCCCCCGACAACGACTATATCAAGTGGACGGTCGGCAAGGCGATGTATATGGCGGACGGTACGGCCCTGAAACAGAAACAGGCGATGGACGAGAACGGCTTCTACACCGACATCATTTCTTCGTCCGCAGTTTGTACCATCATGTGTGATTCCATCCAATTTGACGAACACGAGCGGAAATTTACCTACTATGGTACACAGTTCATTAAACGCCGTACCCGTGATTTGAAACGGACGATGGTGACAACCGGCTATATCGAGAACGTGCCGAGGACGAGGAACAATCCGCACGGGCTGATGATTGTAAACTGGAGGACATTGGAAAATAAGGATTTGGATTACTAAAAAAGGCATAAGTATGAAATCATTTAAGGAAACGATACAAGACGGTAAGCAGAAGACATGGAACTTCTTCCAATCCCGATTCCAACCCAAGTTGGGTGCTATCGGAACGAGATACCGCTTGGCTGCAAGAATCCGAATGGCCAATGCTTGGGCGATGAAACATCCCAAACGCACCTTTATTTATGTGGTAGGCGCATTGTTGTTCTTCCTGATTGGTGATATAGTTTGGAACGGTAGCCGGGCAGACAAGGCACAAGAACCGAATGTAGCCATCATTGGAAATATCGAACCGGTATTCCAAGGTTTCCATACCATCCAGTCCAACAAGGATGTTCACCGGCAGACGCTTCTGGAACTGGCAGGTCAAGGGCAGGCCATCCGTCAGGAACTGGACTCGTTGATAGCCAAGCCCCATAAGTCCCATGCGGATTCCATCCATATCATCCGGCAATACAAGCAGTTGGAAAATATTGTCAAATCATTAAAAAACAACGATAAGCCATGATTAAAATCAATTTCAAACAACCCAAGTACATCTTTCCGCTGGTGGTATTCGTGCCGCTATGCGCTTTGGTGTACTTCGTGATGCAGACCTTTGGAGGAGGTGATGAAACGGAGCAGACGGTAGCCACCGACCACATCAACATGGAACTGCCCCAAGCCAATGCCGAAGAAGCCGGCGACAAACTGTATGAAATGTCACGCCGCTTCGATGACGAGGATGCCTTTACCGCAGTCGGTGGCATTGGCGAAGAGAAAAAGGAAGAGAGTAATTTGGAACACGGTTACAGCGAAGAAGAACTGAACCGTCTGGATGCCGCCGAAGCGGAGCGCATCCGCCAGCAAAAGGAACTGGAGGAACTGGAACGCTCCTTGGCAGAATCCCGAAAGCATATCAATTCATACGCATACGACAATCCACCTTCAGGAGATAACGGACATGACGGCTACTCCTCACAGGAGGAGTTCGCCAACGACCTTGAAGAGATACAAAGGCGAAGCTATGAGCGTCAGAAAGCCATCGAGAGCGGATTGGGATATGGCAACACGGAGGAGGAGGAAGTCCGGCAAAAGCAACGGGCGGATTCCATTGCCAAGGTTCGGGCAGAGGAAAAAGAACGCAACCGCCCTAATCTGGTTATCAAGTCGAAGGACACCAATGCCGACAAGTTCCATACCGTATCGGCTTCGGATGAAACGGTGGATGCCCGGCTGATACGGGCAATGATAGACCAGACGACCAAAGCCCGTGAAGGCACAAGGCTTCGCTTCAAGCTCTTGGATGATGTGACGGTCAACGGCACGAAGCTGAAAAAGGGCACATACCTCTATGGTACGGTCAGCGGTTTCGGCCAGCAACGTGTCCGTGCCACGATTACCAGTATCCTTGTCGGCGACAAGTTCATCAAAGTCAAGCTGTCGGTGTTCGACAATGACGGCATGGAGGGTTTCTATGTCCCCGAATCCGCTTTCCGTGATTTCATGAAGGATGCCGGATCGAGTACGGTACAGCAGAACATCAGCTTTGAATCGGAAGACGGCTACGGTTCGGGCATATCGGGAGAGGCAATCGCTCTGCAAGCCTTGCAGAATATGTACAATTCCGCAACATCGGCTATCTCTTCCAACATCCGCAAGAACAAGGCGAAAATCAAGTACAACACCATCGTTTACCTGATAAACTCAGATGAAGCGAGATAGAAAATTAACATTATCAATAACACATAAATAGCACTTTATATGAAATTCAAGATTCTTTCAGCCGTATGCTGTATGCTCGGCTTTATCAGTTCGGCTTTCGCCAACGAGAAAATCTATGTGAACCGGGAGGTGACGACCCACATCGTGATGCCGGAGAACATTAAGTTAGTGGATATTTCCACCGCGAAGATAATCGGCAACCAGTGTGCCGACAACATCGTCCGTATCAAACCATACCAAGAAAATGATTCGCTATCGTGCGAGTTCAAGGAGAATGAGTTGTTGGGAACACTGACCTTGATTGGTGAACGCCACATCGCCCAGTATGACATTCTTTATACCACTTCTCCGAACATGGCTGCATCCATCTACCAAGTGGCATACAGCGATACGAAATCCTACATCAACCCGGAAGTGTCGATGCCCATGTCTGAAATGGCCCGTTACGCTTGGGCGGTCTATGGCAGCAAGCGCAAGTTCAATCAGGTCGTGTCAAAGGCACACGGCATGAAAGCCACCGTCAACAACATCTATTCCATCGGGGACTTCTTCTTTATCGACTACTCGTTGCAGAACAAGACGAAGATAGCCTATGACATCGAGGAAATCCGGGTGAAGCTGACCGACAAGAAAGAAACTAAGGCCACCAACTCGCAGACCATTGAACTGACCCCTGTGTTCTCGCTGAACCACGCCAAGAAGTTCAAGAAGGATTACCGCAACGTGCTGGTACTGCCCAAGCTGACTTTCCCGGATGAAAAAGTGCTTCGGCTGGAAATCTCAGAGAACCAAATCAGCGGTCGTGTCATCACACTCACGATTGAATATGAGGACATTCTCCATGCCGATGGCTTTGATTCCGACATCTTGAAAAAGACATCCTATTATCCGTATTACTACATATCCTATTAAGCCATGAAGAAAGTATTATTCCTATTGCTGTGTACTGTCTTTACATTCAATGTATCGGCACAAGACAAGAAGCTGACGGTCAATGCCGGTTTCCTGTTTCCCAACACGCTGAACGCAACCATCGGTTACGAACATCCGCTATCCTACGGCAATGCCGTGGAACTGTACGGAGAAGCGGGCAACCATTGGCAGCAACCAAGCTTGCGATTTTGGAAAGGCTATTACTGGGATGCCGGATTGGTGTACAAGCACCGTCTGGCCAGATATAAGAACGGGATGCTTCGCTTCCGCTTCGGGCCGCAGTTCGGAGCGGACAAGCGCAAGTTCTTCTTGGGACTGGAGGCCGGTTTTGAGTATAGCTATGTCTTTCAGAACGGCTGGGAGTTTACGCTAACCCAAAAGAATAACGTGAACTTCATTCACGGGGACACCTTCCGAAACGGACTGTTGGTAGGCTTCAAAGTTCCATTCTAAAATCAGGGTGACTTATGGCATTTGAGGAAACAAGGGAACAGCAGCAGATGTATAACTACTTCCGAAGCTGCATCTACATCTTTCTCATCATTGAGATCGTGATGAACCTGCCTGTGACGGCAGACAACCGTATCACGCAATTCATACTGGACTTGTTGGGACGCTTCGCGGTGTTCAACTCCGTTTCCGGTTGCAAGGTCGTGGAACTGGTCTGCATCTGTGTGGTCTGCATCGGCACAAAGGCCAAGAAAGCGTTGAAGTTCAACGTGAAGACAATGGTCATCTACCCGGTGCTGATTGGATTGACCTTGGTCGGGCTGTGTTTCGTCTTTCACGGTATGAACTTCGGTATCAGTTGGATGGGATTCCCTGCCAACCGCATCCTTTATGCCGTTTGCTCGGTGGTGGGTACGATGTTGGTGCATCAAGGGCTGGACGGCATCGCCAAGTATTACAACTACAAGGTAGGTGACGACCGTTTCAACTTCGAGAACGAATCGTTCCAACAATCGGAAGCGTTGGCTGGCAACGACTATTCGGTAAACATCCCGATGATTTATTACTGGAAGCGGAAGATGCACAAGGGCTGGATCAATATCATCAATCCTTTTCGGGGAACAATCGTATTGGGTACACCCGGTTCAGGTAAGTCTTTCGGCATCATCGATCCCTTTATCCGTCAGCACTCGGCCAAGGGTTTCACCCTTATGGTGTACGATTTTAAGTTTCCGACACTTGCCAAGACTCTGTTTTACCAGTACTGCAAGAACAGGAAGGCAGGTAAACTACCTGAGAATTGCGGATTTAGGATAGTAAACTTTACCGATGTGGAATACTCCAACCGCATCAATCCAATCCAACGAAAATACATCCCCGACTTGGCTGCAGCTTCGGAAACGGCTGCTACGCTGTTGGCTTCTCTGAACAAAGGAGGCGGTGAGAAGAAGGGCGGTTCGGAAGCGTTTTTCACCAACTCGGCGGAGAACTTCTTGGCGGCCATCATCTATTTCTTCGTCAACTTCCATCCGGTAGGCTTCAAGAACGGAAAGAAGCTGAAACGATTTATCTTACACAAGGGAAACAGATTGGAGATTGTCATTCGGAACTGGGATGATTTCAACGCCATAGACAAGGACGGCAACGTGGTGCTGGACTTCATCGACGAGAAAGGGAACGATGTGTCAACAGACGAGGACAGGATGTTTGTGGACTTGAACGGCTTCCGCTACAAAGACCATACGGACAAACTGATAACCATCGACCGCTGCTGGTATGAGGACGAGGACGGCAACGAGGTGGAGCCGGACACCATCACGGGTGAGTTTTCGGATATGCCACACGTGTTGTCGTTTTTGGGCAGACCCTACGACCAAGTTTTCAATATTCTGATGCAGGATGATAAGATTGCTTCCCTGATGGCTCCCTTCAAGAGTGCTTACGAGAACAAGGCAAATGACCAGTTGGAAGGTATGGTGGGTACGCTCCGTGTCAATGCCGCCCGGCTGGTATCTCCCGAAGCCTACTGGGTGTTCACCGGGGACGATTTTGACTTGAAGATTTCGGACAGGAACAACCCCAGTTATCTGGTCATCGCCAACGACCCGGAGAAGGAACAGGTCATCGGCTCATTGAACGCTTTGGTATTGAACCGTCTGATAACAAGGGTGAACTCCAAAGGTAACATTCCGGTGAGCATCATCGTGGATGAGCTTCCGACCTTGTATTTCCACAAGATAGACCGGCTGATTGGTACGGCACGTTCTAACAAGGTTGCCGTGACATTGGGCTTTCAGGAACTACCCCAGTTGGAGGCAGACTATGGCAAGGTGGGTATGCAGAAGATAATCACCACCTGCGGTAACATCTTCATGGGTGCAGCCCGTAACAAGGAAACGTTGGAGTGGGCACAGAACGATGTGTTCGGCAAGGCAAAACAAACCTCACGCTCCATTTCCATCAATGACCAGAAGGTATCTACCACCATATCGGAGAAGATGGACTACCTCGTTCCGGCGGCGAAGATTGCGGACATGGCGACAGGCTGGCTGGCAGGTCAGGCGGCCCGTGACTTTACGGCTACGGACGATAAGATGCTTGACCGTTTCGACATCGAGCAGTCCGAGGAGTTCAAGACCACGAAGTATTTCTGCAAGACGCACTTCGACATGCAGAAGATTAAGGAGGAGGAAGAGCATTATGTGCCGCTCCCCAAAATCTATGAGTTCAAGAATGACCGGGAAAAGGAAGTCCTGCTGAACCGAAACTTCAAAAGGGTCAATCAGGAGGTGGAGAATATGGTGAAGGAATTGCTGGGAATGAGCTGATTGCCTATGAGTATGTCAATTATATTACCCAAACTGAGCGGTAGCGCATTGAAGGTCATCGCCATTTTCTCAATGGTGATTGACCATTGCGCTTATTACTTGATGGACGGGAATACGGTACACTACGAGGTGATGCGCTGCGTGGGGCGCATCGCCTTCCCGGTATTCGCTTTCTTGGTAGCGGAGGGTTTTGCCCATACCCGAAATCGAAAGAAATATTTTGGGCTATTGCTGGGCTTTGCCATTGTCAGTGAAATTCCGTGGTATCTGTTGAATGGTGCGGACGGTACGCACAATGTGATGTTTACGCTGGCTTTGGGAGTGGTAGCGTTAGCGGTATTCGAGAAACTGAAAAAGGACAGTACGCTTTGTATCTGTACCATCCTTTTTATCGCTTGGTTTGCCACTTGGTCAGGTGTCGATTATGAGTGGCGGGGTATTTCTGTCATCGTCATCTTCCATCTGTTGGGAACAAATACGACTTCTTTTCCCTTTGGTAGAACGGCTCAGTTACTTTGTGTTTTCCCTTTGATGATAGATTACGGAACAGTCGGTATCATACTTGCCTGTATGGTCATCTTCTTGTACGATGGCACAAGAGGATTTATACAAGGAAGCATAGCCAAGTATGGTTTTTATGCGTTCTATCCGGTGCACCTATTGGTAATTTGTGCTTATCAATTGTTATGATATACTAACAATACCTCTCATTGACAAGACAACGAATAGCAATTTCCTCAGGAATCCAGTTCTCTCCTCCTTGGTCATACATCAGATTCAAAAGAGCAATGTCATCATTAGGATAAGTCAGATTGCTCTCTTCAAGATAAATAACCTCCACACTCAAATCTTCATGGTTGATTCGTAAGTACGTATCTTCTATATAATTATCTTCGGTTATGCGTTTCTGAACGGCAGCCTGAATATTTTCAACCAGTTGTTCCGCCTGCTTATCATCAAGTTTGTATATTGGTCTCATTCTAATATATTGTTTATTACAAAATTTTCAATAACCTCTATCCCCAAAGTATTCATAATTTCTCGGTTGCTTGGGCTTAGAGAACCTTCCAGAACTAATATAGCTTTGGCATCGGGCATTTCTCCGTGTATGGCAGATTCAGCATCGAGAATTGCCTTGTATTTAACACATTGGAAAAGACCGCGCATTATATCCGAATCAGGAGATGACTTTGGTTTTACCTCGACAGCAATCTTTGAGGAAGGAAACCAAACATCAAGGCGATCTGCCGAAAGTAAGATATATTCATTCGTGCCAATCTCTTTGGCACCGACATTTTGGGGATTATTTGCGATATATTCCTTTAACGCCTTGTGGTCGGCACCTTCACCTCCATATCCATGTACTTTGCCAGATCGAATAGCGGTTTCATTTTCGACAGATACAACTGGTTTCAATCCTAACCGAGACAAAACCCAATCCCAATTCTTGTAATTGATGGCTTCTGAATTTAATTGCCGTACATATTTTTCTCTTTCATCAGCCGACATTTCTTTGTATCTATTTTTCACAAAATCAAAGCCTTCAGACGGCAGTCCAGTTTGGGCATTGCATACAAGACAATTGGGAGTTGGAATATAGACACTAGTTGCTTCCGAAAGGCGTTCAAGTATTGTGTTGAGACATCCGAGTTGATGTCCAATACTTGTATTCTTACCATCTATATACCCAAGTTGCTTGTTTAAATCACTATAGGTTTTATTAGTGCATCCTTTTTTTGCCCAACCTATAAGAATAGGTAATATCTGTCTTACCAATTCATTAGATTTACCAGATTGAGGGCATACCTCATCTATTAAGTAAGTATAGTCGGCAGAATGGAATTGTTCTGTAATGTAATTCAATAGTGCGCTCTTGCTTCTAATGGGAACTTCCATACTTTTCAGTCCGAATTTCTCTAATTGTGGACGATACAAAGCTGTACCATGATATTCTGCCACATAATCTAATGTACAAGTTCTGTCCTTTGGAGCAACTTCATACCAATAAGCACCATCTTTTCTTGGAACATTAACTTCACTTACGACAGTTTTGAAACGAACATATTTTTCATCGGAGACATAGACATATACTATATCCCCGACTTGGAATTTATATTTATTGACCCAACTTATTAACCCCAGTTCTTTCAGGCTTTTTGTGTGGTCACATTTCTTTTCATTAGCGTATACCAACCAGTATTGTCCTGCCATAAATCATTTTCCTTTAGTGTCTAAATTTGCAATAATTAATTCTGTATGCAAAATTACTAAATTTATTGCTAATTAGGTAAAATATAGGCTATTGTCTTACCCTTATACTCATAATTTCCGAAGCACCCCGATAACCGCCCTCACATATCCCGGATCTTCCGCATAGCCGATGTCCCTTAGCCAAAGCAGGTAGTTACCACCTTTGTATTTGTACTGCACTTTTGTAAGGTAGGCACGGACGCTTTCCGTCCAGTGGCCAAATTCGTAATACTTGCCCGTATAAGGATTGGTCAACCCGAAGAGATTGTTTCTATTCCGGCATAATGATGAGCGGAACCAACCTGTTTCCAATATGGCTTGCGCCAATACCACTTTCGGATATAGGATGCCGTTCCGTTTGATTTCCACATAGAGATTGGGTATCGTCAGTTCGGGAAGGCTATTTGGAATACAGTCCCTTTTTGTTGATTTTATGAACGTGCTATCGTTACATTTTTGGGCACCGGGGCTATTGTAGCGTTGATTTTTCGATTTTACCTCAATCGTGTTGTTGATTACGGCTTTGATTGAATCATGTTCTGCTAACTGCTTATTATCAGCAACTAAAGCTGATTTACCCTTGGGAATCGGAGTAACTTCCGACTCTTTGGTAATCGTATAGAACTGAGCCGATGCCGTTACAGGCAAAATCAGTACAAGCAGTGTCCTCAATATCTTGTTGCGCATTTCGTAGGATGGTTTCTATGACAGATACTTTTGTGTCGTACAAGCGGTTACGACCGCAAAATTAACAGTCCAAATATCGTGATATGGAATTACACAACAGAAAACCAACCGAATTACTGCCCTACGAAAAGCTGGCGGTATTGGGAATCGACCGGGAGAAAGCCGACAATTTACCTTTGGAGGTGAAGGAGAAGCTGGTTTCCGGCGAAGTGACCCCCATCGTGCAAGTGTCAATCAGTGCCCGAAATGGTAACTTGATCTCATTGCCTCTCAAACTACAGATGACGGCAGCTCCCAACGGAGAGCCTGCGCTCATCGCCTATCCGGTCAGAGCCGCCCTTGAACGGGAACGCAATCCCATCCTTCGCCTGACGGAGCAGGAAGCCGACCGGCTGGTAAAGGGCGAAGTGTTGCAGAAATCCGTGGAAGTGAACGGAGAAAAGACCCGGCAGTACCTGCAACTTGACCCCGAAACCCAGTCGGTCATCCATCGCAGAGTGACCGACCTCAAACTGGAGCAACAGCTCCGGGAAATGGAAAAGGTCAACGACATCGAGCTGGGTACACAGCAGAAGCAACAGGTACGTGAAGGCAAACCGGTGGAGTTGAATGTCGGGGGCGAGAAAGTATCTGTCGGCATCGACCTCAAAGAGCCGCAAGGTTTCAAAGTCATCAAGGGAGACATGAAAGAGTGGGAACACCAACAGAAGCTCCGCTATGACGAGCAGCATCCCGAATATCTCGGCTATGTGATGACGGACAAGAACCGTTGGGAACACCAACAAGTGATAGACAAGCAATCACGGGAACGGGCATTGAGCCTTCATCCATCAAACAAGGAATCACGTAACACGGGTCTTAAACTATAATCTTATGGCAAAGCAAACCAATAAAGAGAAAGACATCGGACTCATGAAGCAGTTCGATGAAATGAAGCGGAAACATCCTGATGCCATGTTACTGTTCAGGAGCGGAGATTTCTATGAACTCTACAAGCAGGATGCGGTAAAAGCCTCCGTGATACTCGCCATCGACATGGCGGACAGGCTCATTCCCGGAGAAAAGGAAAAGGTGCAGACGGTACGTTTCCCACGCCCGGAACTTGACACCCTGCTACCCAAACTGATCCGGTCAGGAGCAAGGGTCGCCATCTGCGAGCAATCGGAGAACCGGAAAGTTGAAAACAAGGAACAACCCATTTCAAAAGACAGAGATATGGCAAAGAAGAAAGAGAAGGTCGTGCAGGAAGAACCTGTCAAGGCGGTGAAGAACGCCACAGAAGACAAACCTGCCAGAAAAAAGAAAACGGGAACAAAGGCGGAAGCCCAAGCTGAAACCAAGGATGAACAGAAATCCGAAACCAAGCAGGAGCGCAAGCCCCGCGAGCCTCAGATGGTGACAGCCAACGGTGAGAAAGTGACCCACGGTCATGCCTACCAGAGCAAGGAAAAGCCGGAGGAGTGGTACTTCACCGCCAAGATGGACGGCAAGCAGTTGAAGCCGCAGAAGATGGATGCAGTCGACCTTGCCGCCTATCAGAACAAGGAAATGACCGTGCCGCAGTTGATGGAACGCTACTATCCGACCAAACTCCAACCCAAGGTATCGGAAGAGTCTTTCAAGATGCCCAAGTCGATAGCGGGCCCGGAGGGGAACATCACCGTAGAGAAATTCAACGTCTATAAGGAGAAGGACGAGCAACGCCCTGATTACGGCAAATACAAGTTCTACGCACAAATCGGCGATGCCAAGATGTCGGCAGTCGCCTCCCGTCAGGACTTAAACGCCTACTTCGACCGGGTGATAACACCCGCAAAGCTGGTGGAGAAGAACTTCGGTGAGAAGCTGCACCTGAAATCGGCCTACGAGAAATACAGCCTTCCCGAAGGAGTGGATTCCAATGGGGTGCGTGTCGCCAAAGACCGTACCGACAACAAGTGGAAAGTATCTGTCGATATGGGCGACAAAGGAAAAACCTCCAGACAGGAAATCTCCTTCGATGACGGCTATTCGCTCTTCAAGACCAAGACGGCCACCCGTGAGCAGATAGCCGCCAAGTACCTGACCACGGAGATAACCGGTATGCTGGCAGCCCATACCGTCAAGGTGGAGAAATCGGCATCCATCAAAATGTAATCGCAATGTATCACTCATTCAAACAATTAAGCAACGAAAAATTATGGCAACAACAAAGAACCACGAAGAACTGGTAGAACTTCTTCAGGAGGGACGCATCGGCTACCTCCAATTCGTAATGGACGGTGAAGACGCAGAGGATTTTCAGGAGTGGTGCCGTTCGCACGGTACAGACCCTTCGGACGAATCCGCAGAATTTTATGTAGAACAGACGGACATCGCACGGATGGAACGTCAGGTAATGGATGACGAGGATTATGGCATCTGGAACTAACCCGTCAGGCAACTCCGGTCAGGCAGCCATCGACCGCTTCGCCGAAATGATGATTGAGCGGATGCAGCAAATGAAGGATACCGGCTGGAAGAAAGGCTGGATAGGCGGTGCGTCCGGCTATAACGGACTGCCGCAGAACGTGGGCGGCCGGAACTACTCCGGTTCCAACTCGTTCTTTCTCCAGTTGCAGACAGCGGCCAAAGGCTACCAACTCCCGGTCTATCTGACCTTCAAACAGGCGCATAACTTGAAAGCGCACATCCTCAAAGGCGAGAAAGCCTTCCCCGTGGTCTATTGGGACATGATGGTCAAGGACAAGTACGGAAAGCGTGTCAGTTCCGAAGAATACCGGGCGATGAGCAAGGAGGAGAAGAAGGAAATGGAAACCATCCCTTTCGTCAAGGCGTTCCCCGTCTATAACGTGGCGCGTGCGTCCGTAATGGTCGCGTAA
This sequence comes from uncultured Phocaeicola sp., assembly GCF_948499155.1. Lineage (NCBI taxonomy): Bacteria > Pseudomonadati > Bacteroidota > Bacteroidia > Bacteroidales > Bacteroidaceae > Phocaeicola > uncultured Phocaeicola sp. The sequence continues at coordinate 68,565 of NZ_CAOOSE010000009.1, forward strand.
TAAATATCTCGATAATAAGAGATTAGGTTAGTGTTCAAAGTTTAGAGATAAACAATATACCTATCCCCGACTGACTTACTTGGAGAGGAAACTCAAAGAGAAACACAGCACGTCAGCAAAGCGATAAGTTAGCTAATTGCCAAGCTACGACTGAATTGCAAGGGGAAAGACAGATATGAGGATGAAGCCTGATTGGTTAAACGATAGTTCAGTGACACAAGTTGTAGTTGTGGCGGAAGGCAGTTACATACGTCATATCGTGGTACTACCGCCTATTGAGCCAAGGCGAGTAGCAAGAACAAACCATGACACGGCCGCAATAAGCGGAGAAAAGAACAAAAGTCGCATCCGACAATCTGTTGCCTATCGAAAGATAGACGTTATTACGTGGTTAAACGGAGATTACCTAAATCGGAACGCCGAAAAGCTATGAGGATTTGCCTCTGAATATCCGACAAGGTAACGGAACTCCCGTAGTAGTCCGAGCAAGGGAAAACCTTGTACATGGCGAAGGGGAGTAGTTAGTAACTTTAATACAAACAAAAGAAAACGAGAGATTCGTTATGAGAAATCCAGAGATTGTATTAAACACATTATGCCAGCACAGTAAGGTCTCGGACTATAAGTTTGAGCGACTGTACCGCATTCTGTTCAACAAAGAGATGTTTTTCATTGCCTATCAGCGCATTTATGCAAAGCCAGGCAATATGACTCCAGGCACGGATGGTCAGACCATAGACCAAATGAGCATTGGAAGAATCGAACGTATCATCGAAACACTTAGGAATGAATCCTACAGACCGAATCCTGCAAAAAGGGTGTATATACCAAAGAAGAATGGCAAGAAACGCCCTCTTGGTATACCATCCGTAGAGGACAAGCTTGTGCAGGAGGTAGTTCGGATGATTCTTGAAGCCATCTATGAGGGGCACTTTGAAAGCACCTCTCATGGTTTCAGACCTCATAAGAGCTGCCACACCGCTCTGACAAGCATTCAAAGGACTTTTACAGGTGCAAAGTGGTTTATTGAGGGAGACATAAAAGGCTTCTTCGATAACATAGACCACGATGTGCTTGTCGGCATTATGCAAGAGCGTATTGCAGATGAAAGGTTCCTTCGCCTTATCAGAAAGTTTCTCAAAGCAGGGTACATCGAAGACTGGAAGTACAACAACACGTATTCGGGAACTCCTCAAGGTGGAATAATCAGCCCAATTTTGGCAAATATCTATCTTGACAAATTCGACAAGTACATGAAAAAGTATATTTCACGATTTGACAAAGGGAAAGAAAGGGCTTATAACAAAGAATACTGTTGTCTCAACACGAAAACAGTAAACCTAAGAAAGAAATGGAAAGCGGAAACAGATGAAACTGTAAAAGCTGAATTATTGACGAAAATAAAAGCTATGCAGGAAGAAAAAAACAAGATGACATGCAGACTTCCAATGGATGAAAATTATCGGAGATTGAAATACGTGAGGTACGCTGATGATTTTCTGATTGGAGTTATAGGGTCCAAAGCAGATTGTGAACAAATAAAGGCGAACATCACAGAGTATATGATGAGCAACCTTAAACTTGAACTTTCTGCCGAAAAGACACTCATAACCCATGCGAAAGAGAACGCAAAATTCCTCGGTTTTGACATCACTGTCAGAACATTGGATGTGTTTAAAAGGAACAGCAAAGGAATCAAAAAACGAGAATTTGTTGGCAAGGTCATGCTTATGCTCTCTTCTGAAACAGTGAAACAGAAGCTTCTTAGCTACGATGCTGTAAAGTTTACGAACGAAAACGGCAAAGATGTATGGAAGCCAAAATCACGGGAGAAAATGGTCGGTATGAAGCCTGAAGACATCCTCGCACAATTCAACTTGGAAATCAAAGGCTTCTACAACTATTACTGCATAGCCAACAATGTTTCGTCAACATGTGCCGATTTCGGCTACATTATGGAGTATAGTCTTTATATGACTCTTGGTCAAAAATTAAGAAGACATGTAGGGCAAATCAAAGACAAGTACCGTAAGGGCAAGAATTTTGTCATCCCATATAAGGATGCAAAAGGCAAAGAACGGTTCAGAATACTCTATAAAGAGGGATTCAAACGTAAAAGCGCATTAATGGACGATTTTCTCGACCGTACCCCTTGCACTATGTATGTTCCCAAACCAAGCCTCGCAGAAAGGTTGAAACAGCAAACCTGTGAAATGTGTGGTGCAACTGATACTAACGTCGTGATGCACCATATACGCACTCTTGTTGGGCTAAAGGGAGATACTCCATGGGGCAAGTTAATGTTGTCGAGACATCGTAAGACGCTTGTAGTGTGTGAATCCTGTTATGCTAAAATACAGCTTAATGGAAAATAATGTGAGTTTACTAATGGAGAGCCGTATACATGGAGACATGTATGTACGGTTCGGGGGCAGGTACGGAGAAACCTACTGCCGAAAGGCAAAAAGGCACTCTGTACCGAGCCTACAGACCAATCTGTCGGAGGTACAGCCCGAACGGATGAAGAAACTGAAGGAGAAGTTCAAACTGCCGGAACTTCGTGACACGGAAGGGATGTACGCCCATCCCGCCCTCGACCGCATGATACAGTCGCAGGGATGGCTGTGCCCGATAAAGGCGGACAAGCAGGAAGGAAGTGCCTATTATTCCCCCTCCAAGGACATTGTGGTACTGCCCATGAAGGCGCAGTTCAACATCGGAGGCACGCCGGAGGAGACTTACCGGGGCGGCATGGAGTTTTATTCCACCTTGCTGCATGAAATGACCCATTCGACCATGACACCCGAAAGGCTCAACCGGGAAATGGGTGGCAGGTTCGGCGACCCGAAATATGCGAAGGAGGAACTGGTGGCTGAACTCACGGCCGCCATGATCAGCCATTCCATGGGGTTTGATTCCAAGATTACCGATAACTCCGCTGCCTATCTGGATTCCTGGATCGGGGTATTGAAGAAAGAACCGAAATTCATCGTTTCCATCATGGCAGACGTGAACAAGGCATCCGATATGATACTGGACCATGTGGACAAACAGCGGTTGGCCCTCGGCGAGCAGCCGTACCTTGCCAAGAACGACCCGTTCCTGCCATTGGACCCGAATGAGGAAGTTCCCTTCAAGAACGCCGCCATCGTGAAGACCCGGAACGGTGACTATGCCATCCGCGCATCCTACGATGGTGTGGAGTTGGGGCTGAAAGCCGTTTCCAAGGACACGGCACGTACCTTCTTCCAGCTTACCGACTATAAGGACAAGGAGGCGTTCCTGAACATGACCGCCCGAAAGAGCTACGAGCCGGAACTGGCGATGATGCGCCGCCCGCAGATTCAACACTCCGGGGCAAGGATGGGTATGTGATGTATGACCTATATAATGAATAGGAGAACCGATATGACCGACTACAAAGTCAACTTCAAGAAACTGAAATCGCGTGTGGGTGTCGATGACATCGCGTATGCGTTGGGCTATCGTTTGGACCGGAAGGCTGGTGTGGGCAGATACATCGAACTTGTATTGGGCGATAATGGCAACAAACGTGATACGATTATCGTCAGCAACCCGAACAACAAATCCGCCCAAGCCTATTTCCGCAGGGATGGCTCCAAAGGCGATGTCGTCACGCTCATCCGTGAGAACCTGAACGCCTTTCCTGTGTCCGGCAAGGACGATTGGCAGAAAATTGCCAAGGTACTGGCACGCTTTGCCAATATGCCCGAACCCGAATACCGGGAAGATAGCGACTATGTGAAGTCGGTCAAGTCCGATGCTGTCTTTGACAGCGCACGTTATGAGGTGAAGCCGATAAATCCCGAAAGGATTCCGGCTATCTTCTCTCAGCGTGGTTTTTCTGAAGAAACGGTAAAAGCACTTGCCCCGTTTATCTCATTGATTCGGGACAAACGGAATGAGAAGTTTGACGGCTACAACATCGGTTTTCCCTATACCAATGGCAAGGATGATGCAATCAAGGGTTACGAGATACGGGGACATGGCGGTTACAAGTCCAAGGCGGCAGGTACGGACTCCTCTTCATCCGCATGGGTAGCCGACCTGTCCAATGGCAACAGTGGTATGGTCAAGAGCGTGTTTTTCTGTGAGTCCGCTTTCGATGCGATGGCGTTCTACCAGATGAACCGAACACAATTAGGCTCGGATGTGGCATTGGTATCATTGGGCGGTACATTTTCCGACAAGCAGATTACTGGAGTTATGGCGCGTTTCCCTCATGCCCGTGCCTTCGATTGCTTCGACAATGACCTTGCCGGACGCATTTACGGATTGCGCATGATGGCTCTGTTGGAGGGTGTACCGATGAAAATCAACAGGAAAACGGATGTACTTCAGATAGAAACCAAAGGCAAGACCTTCGAGCTAAACACGGAACGTTCCCTGTTGGCGCAGGTCAGCAAACACCTATCCATCCGTTACAAGATGGGACAATGGTTGCCGCCCAAGGCTTTCAAGGATTGGAACGACTGTCTGCTGAACAGACCGATGGAGGTCATCCATTCCCCTCACAAGGATGAACGTGAACAAAACCTGACCGGGCGCAGAAAGGCCGGTCTTAAAATGTAAGGATTATGAACGGAGTGAAATGGAAACGAACGGCACTGGCAATCCTGCTGCTTGTCGGAGGATTGTCCGGCTACGCCCAACAGACCGACCCGACTCTGACAGCGGCGGTCATGGCGCAGACGGCAGAATTGAAAAGCATCCACAAGAAGCGCAAGAAAACGCAGGAACAGATTATCGCGGCAGAAACAGCCGTAACCGTGGCCCTTGACCGGGTGCATCGTGTCGAGGACAAGATGCTGGAGTATCTGTCGAATGCGCAAGGTGTGGTACAGAACCTGCACCAAATCAAACGGGCGGGAGAACTGGTAACGGTGGAGATACCCCGGAATTGCAGCCTGCTCACAAAGTCGGTGGGCAAGCATTTGAAAGGCACAGTCATCGCCTCGATGGTATCGGACGAATTGACGGACGCGGCCACCCAGATGGCGGCTCTTTATCCCTTCATGAAGCAACTGGTGACTTCGGGCAGTTACGATGTCACCAATCAGGACGGGAACAAGGAGAAGCACAAGGTCAACCTGCTCAGTTCGGCTGAAAGGTACTACATCGCCAACGAGGTGGTGACAAGGCTGGAGGCAATCAACACCGACCTTTTCATACTGGCGTGGCAGGTACGCACCCTCTCGTGGAACGACCTGTGGTTCTCCCTTGACCCGGAGGGATGGGCAAACGTGATGTCGGGCAAGAACATCATCAACGGCATCGTGTCGGAATGGAACCAAGGCTATCTGTTGAAATGGTAGCAAGTAATAATTTGTAAATCAAAAAGAAATGGAATCAGAAAAGAAAATCATAGGATGTTGTCCCTTGTGTGGCGGCAACGTGGTGAAGACCTGTAAAGGTTATCGCTGTGAGCATAACATCGGTGACCAACCGACTTGTGTACTCAATATCAACGGGATTATCGGCAACCGGAAGATGAATGACGGTGAGATTGCCGAACTGTTGGAACAACGCTGCATCCTGTTCGATGGCTTTGTAACCAAAGAGGGCAAATCATTCCCGACCGTCCTGGAACTGGCAAACGATGGAGCAATCAATATGCAGCCGGTCATCGGCAAATGTCCCCATTGCGGCGGTGACATCCGTGTGGGAAGCCGGGCGTTCAACTGCTCTAACTATGCGAATCAAGCTGCCCAATGCAATTTCGCCATCTGGCGCAACATCGGTGGCCATCAACTGACACTGGCGGAAGCGAAAGAGATATGCGAGAAGCAAATCACTTCCTCTGAGCTGGAAATGTACCGCGAGGACGGCTCCATCTATCGCAAGCGGCTGGGGCTTTCCCCTGACAAACTTCAAATCGTGAAGATATGAAACCGGGAGCATTGATAAAAGCCATTCTAATAGCCACCGTCCTGTTTTGGGGTGGTATTGCTTGCTGTTGCTTGGTCGGCTGTTCCGACAATCCGCAGAAACGGGCGGTCGAAGTGGCAAAGACTGCATTGGCGGCTTCGGTTGATAACCCGGAGTCTGTCAAGATTATAGGTATCAGCAAGGTGGATTCCGTGTTCGGCAGGGAGTATGTGACGATGAACGAGCAGATGGCCCTCTCGATGACCCTGATGAAACTCGGTCAGGAGGTGATGAAGGAGGATTGCTTGGAAAGCATCGACCCGGAAAGCTGGGAACTTCCTGAGCGGGTGAAGCAGCGGATGGAAGCGATGACGGCACTCCGTGAACTGGTCAGCACGGGGATGCTTGAAAGTGGAAAATCCGATACCGGCAAGGCAAAACCCTTCAACGGGTGGAAGGTAAAGATTGAGTTTGAGGCGAAAGCCACTGACGGCACTCCTTACCGTTCCGAATACTGGTTCATCTTGGACAAGGAGGCAAACTGCGTGGTCAAATCCTTTGAAATTCCCCTGGCCCTGAAATGAAAAACAACAATCATTAAAACAACAATCAAATGAAAGAACTGATAGAACAACTCGAACCGAAGATGATGGCATTGCTGCAAAATGCCAAGTCTCAAATGGAAAAAGGGAACAAGGCGGCAGGACTTCGTGCCAGACGTATATCGCTCGACATCGAACCAATGCTGAAATTGTTCCGCAAGCAATCCCTTGCCGCTTCTCAGACAAAGGAATAGGACGCTTTTTTCTTCTTGAAACTCTTTGGGGAATCCCGGTGCTTTTGAACGGCATCGGGATTTTCTCTTTTTATTCGGCAGTCATCTTGCATCCGGGATTTTTGATACAAAAATACGGAGTACAGGCACAACGGCAAGTGCCGCCTCGCTTGGCTGTACGGCAAACATCCGGCAGCCTTCCGCAATTTGTGCCAAATTGGGTATTCCGTCCGTTTCCCTTCATCCACACTTGCCTGATGTCCCTCGTGGTACTCCGTGAGGGAGGCATCAAAAAATTCCCCGAAAGCAAGAAGCCACAGGCTTCAAACAAAAGGGAAAAAGAATTAGAAATCAGGAACAATTAAAATTATCGGAACAATGAAAGGAACAGCGCAATTCAAGGAAATCATCAAGAACTATCTTGATAATCGGGCGAAGGAGGATGAACTTTTCCGTGCCAAGTACAAAACCACGATACGCACCATTGACGATGTGGTCACTTTTATACTCAATGAGGTGCAGCAGTCGGGATGTTGCGGATTTTCAGACGAGGAAGTGTTTTCAATGGCGGTTCATGTCATTGATGAACCCAATCTTGAAATCGGCAAACCTTTGCAGTGCGGTGTGGTGGTCAATCACCATATCGAACTGACGGAGGAAGAAAAGGCAGAGCAAAGGAAAGCTGCCCTGAAACGCTATCAGGACGAGGAACTGCGCAAGATACAGCAGCGCAACTCCAGACCCAAGGCGGTCAAACCCCAAGCGACACAACAACCCGAACTTTCACTTTTTGATAACTTTTGAGCCATGAAACCGAGAAACAGATTTGAGAAAGCGGTGGCAGCTTCCAATGAGAGGCTGACCGCCATCAGTGATAAAGCCGAAGAATGGGCAGTACGAAATGTGGTGAAGCATATTGCTTTCCGTACATCGGGGCATAAGTGTACTTGTGGGGATTGTGGTGAGAGATTTGAACACAAGGGAAAAGGAAATGTAACTATCCGTTGCCCTCATTGCGGACATAAAGTCGAAATCATGGACACGCTGAAACGCAAATGGAATGAATCGAACTACTTTTCTACCCTTGAAGCCATTGACGGCTTGCAGGTGCAGAGGGTATTCCTTTTGTCGGCTACCTATCGCAAAGGAAAGCCAATGACAACAGATTGCGGAGAGGTATGCCGTATGTGGCTCAATGCACAAGGCAAGGTAGCGGTCACTGCAAGGAAAAGAATCATGGGGTATTATGTGGACAGCTTCAACTGGGCTTCATCCATTGAACTGAGAAACTTGTACGATGTACACTGGTGCATTTCAGACACCTACATTTATCCCCGTCATTCACTCATCCCCGAACTGAGACGCAACGGACTGAAAGGAAAATTGCCGGATAACTGCCATTTGTGCAGGCTGATGTCGGCTTTATTGTCTGACAATCGGATTGAAACGCTGATGAAAAGTGGAAACCGCAGGGCGGTAGCCTATTTTGTGAACCATCTTCTTGACCTTGATGTGTGTTGGGCATCTTACAAAATAGCCACACGCCACCACTATGTGCCAAATGACTACGGACTGTGGTGTGATACCATCCGCTTGCTTGAAAAGTGTGGCAAGGACATCCGCAGCATGAAATACATCTGCCCGAAAGACCTCAAAGCGGAACACGACCATTGGCTTCACAAGGTCAATGCGATAGAGAAACAGCGCAGGGACAAGGAGAAGCTACAGAGAGCCAAGCAATACGAAGCGGATTTTTACAAGAGCAAATCTTGTTTCTTCGGTATCGTCATCAGCGACAACGACATTGAAATTTCCGTATTGGACTCTTTGGAAGCATACAAGGCAGAGGGTGAACGCATGAAGCATTGCGTGTTCCAATGTGAATACTATGACAAGACAGACTCTATCATCCCGTCGGCTCACGACCTGCAAGGCAACTGCATTGAGACGGTGGAGTTCTCACTCAGCCAAGGCAAGGTGATACAGAGCCGTGGGGTGTGCAACTCCAATACGGAGTATCACGACCGCATCATCAAATTGGTAAACGACAATGCCCACCGCTTCTTGGAGGCAAGGGCAACCGCATAAGTTCCCGATAATTGTTCTGCAATCCCGACTTGCGCTGTGAAGCGTGGGTCGGGGATTTTCGGGAAACAAGAAACGGTCAACAATACGTTGCCGAGAATTAGTTACGAAGCAGGAAATATGATTTCCTGCTTCGTAACTATTACAATAATTATAACATAATCAATTATTTGTTTAGTGATATGAATATTTGACTACGAAAATTAAATTCGGCATCCGAGGAGTTCGTCGCTGTAGCCAGTTTCCATTTTTCCATTATTTACTAGAACAGAGACACCGTCTTCTGTCCAATCCACGTCACATTCAATTGCATAACTTCCATCTTTGAAAAAAAGAATCTCTTGGATTTTTACGTGATTTAGAAGTTCATTTACCGCTTTCTCCAAATTGGTGGGCAATCCCGACTCCGAATCTTTTACCACAAACATTGCAAGCCTAACTAAAGACTCCTCACTCACTTCCTTTAAGTTCCTAATAAAAGATTCATAAGCCTTTTTTTGTGCATCCGTAGGCTTATCTTCCGGATAGGCTGAGACACGAATCTTTAAGTCTCTATCAGCTCCCCATAAATGGAGCTGTTCTTGCTTTACCCAGCCACGCTTGAACGTCATGGCTCCGAATACATTATCTTCCATATTTTTATGCTTGAGTTTCTGCTTGTTTATTCTTTAATATCGAAATACCACCAGTATGAGGTACATTGTGATGTACCTCTCGCGGCACTTTCTGCATCGTTTTGCAGTCTTGTTTTTCATGCCACGTATAATTGTGGTCACTTCTCCACTGTTGCACTTCTTCCATTGTACACCCTCTCTGTTCGGCTAATTTTTGATCAGCTTGGTCAAAATTACCGCCAGCACCGAAACGGTCTGTAGAGAAATCATCAATTTCCACTGTGCCCTTCGACACTTCAGAAAAATCCGGTTCTCCGTCATTAAAAGGAATTCCATCTATGCCGTAATTCTTTAGAATGTCATCCCATGTACGACCATCAGGATTAGCTGAGGAAGGAACTTCATCGCTATTTGGATGCCATGTTGAATCTCCTTTTTTACCTTCCCAAGTTCCGGTACGAGGAAGTCGATTATTGAATACCCCGTCCGCCTTGGATATATCAAGCGGAGATTTTGATGGATTCAAATCCGATGGATTTATAGTCTCGACTATCTTTCCGAGATTAGAAAATTTATCCGTCAATTGACGGCTACTTTCTGGGTTTAAAAATCCTGCCATTATATTTGAGGTTTATATATTGTTCTTTGTTTCATTAACTTGTTAAACATTAAAGACGATTCTGGAAATCGTTTTAGCATGTCAAACGCTAAAATAATAGCAGCGTTTTTCATACCTAACTTTGAGCGTAAAAGGGTACTGTCAATGCCTTCACAGTTGAATTTAGGCTCTATATCAAACCGAATCCAAGCGGCAAGCATATCATGTGGCTCTCCTTCCAGAGAGAAAAGTCTATCTACGGTTTCGTCAAACCCAGAATCTTGAGAATAACCTTCCTTAAGAAGGGCTTGAATGATGTTGTCTTTTACCATACCTATGCCCAATTTCCGTTAATCATATCTTTTGTAATCTCCCTTACGACAGTGGTCGCGGCATAATTTGAATCAATCTCCAAGGGATTATAAATATACCCCCAAGGATCATATACATAAGGCGAATCAATTGTATATTTTTCAAATCCCGTCTTCCATTCTTTGCGTACATCGTCCGAAATATTATGCAACCCACGTACAGCTTCAAATTGGTATTGGTGCCGCAATTCATGGGTAATGGTATCAATCAGTTCTATGGGAGAAACATGATTGTCGTTTAGATAATGACGGTTTAGATGTATGCTGCCATCTCCATTATTGTAACCTAATAGAGAAGGTGACATATCTTCAAAATATACTCCCTTATAGCAATTGAGCTCAAAAGCTTTTGCTACTCGGTTTGCATATTCCTTTATCATTGATTCTTTTGTCTCTGGCGAAAGAGAATCCCAGTCTCTAAATATCTCCGGGGAAAAAATATCTTCCGCTGCGTCTACACATTCTGAAATTCCAAAATCACGAGTTTCCTTTGGGACGAGCTGCTCTCTATTTAAAAGCAACTCGTTCCAGGTGGAAACGTGTTTGGTCTCCAATGGAGTTACGGATGAATTGAAGAATCGTTCAATCATTACTATAAATGGTAGTTTTCACGGAAATCTTTTTCCCAAACATCTACAATGTGGCGGCGAGTTTGATTGCCTTGTCCCCAATCCTCAAGCAGACATTGCAGAAGGTTAATGAGCATACTATCTGAAGCCTCAATTTTAGATTTAATCAAAGACTTCATTTGCTTATTGAGGTCAGGAAAATCCTTAGCTTCTGAAGTAAGTCGTTCAACGTCACCTTGCACACCAAAAACTCTTGAGACGAGAGTAGATAATCGAGAAAATTCTGATTCTTTCCACAACTCTATTTTCCCGTTCTCATTATATTCTTTGAGTAATTCCATTATTTCGATATGGAGTTGTGTGGGAAGATTGAGCGATGATAACTCCTTCTTTAGATTATCTACATCTTCAAGTGCGTAATCATCTTTCACTCTACTCTTCATCAGGAATTTCAGAATATCAAGTAAGGCGTTAGGATTACTGTCGGGCTGAACATTATCTGGAGATGTGTCAAATTTTACTCTTCCGCTCTCTTCAATCATAGCGATTTTGCAAAGTACCGGACTTACCCAATTGTTTTGATAGACAACTGCCACACCAGTTGGAAGCTTAGCTATCTCATCAATCTGGTTTTCCTTCAAGCCTGCTGCTTTCCCTGAGATAGTTCTGTCATCTCCATCGGGAAGTCTCATTATAATCTTAGTGTTCGTATTCTTTATCGCCGCAGGATCAACAGATGTAGGAGATTGGTCTACAATGACGAAGCCTTCACCATACGTACGCATTTCAGCGATGGCATTCGTAATCATCTCGACTGATTTACCAGCGACATTGCTACCTTCCATTGACTGTTCTGTCGAGATGCGCTTAAGAATGTTATGAGCCTCTTCCAATACGGTGAGATGGCGTAATCCTTGGTTTACCTCGGAAGCAGAAACCATCCGATACTCACTCAATCGCATGATAAGGAGACCCATTATGAGTGCCTTTGTTTCTTGTGACCCGACGCGACTGAGGTCTATGATTGCGTCTTCATCAAATAGAACTTGATCAGAGAGTTCCTTAGCGGAAAATATTTCTCCGTTAATTCCATTGGTAAGGGATTCTACTCTTGTAACGAGAGAGCCAACATAGTTTCCCTTCACCTCCTCTGAGTAAGCGGACGCATTGATGGCTAATTCTAACTCCACAAGAAGGTCTGAAAATGACGGAAAAATGTCATAGGCCTCAGAATGCTTGTTTGATGAGCGATACAGATCCCATCCACAATTTTCGTATGCCTTCAGCATGGCTTTCTTTAACACAGCAGGCATCGCCGCATACATTGGCCAACATACATTGAAAATTTCTGTTAGTCGGTCAATATGTTCCAGAACGTGTATGCCTTTCGGGAAACGGAATGGGTTAATACGTAGAAGGGGCATAAGCATCGGATTTGTTCCAAATACATGGGCGTTCCCGAATACATTCTTATACTCACCCTTAGCGGGTTCAATTATAAGGAAGGATGCTCCTGCTCGTTTGGCTTCAGAGATAAGCTTATATACAGACTCACTTTTGCCGCAACCGGTTGAGCCGGTAACGAAGATATGCTGGGTTAAACTTTTGGCATCGAGTTTGACCGCATTTTCTTTATGCTCTACTCCTTGATCATAAATTGAACCTAAATGTAATGGGCGCTTCGGCGTTATTGAGCTGTGTCGTACGACTTCCTTTGCAAGAGACACATGTTCCACAACAGGAAAACCCGGAACAGATTTGCGTGGCAAACCCATGAGCATTGACAATTCTTTACTGCTAAGAAGAGAAGAATTGTCAACCGGTATTCCAGAAACACCAATATTTGATTTGTAATCAAAAATAGGATGCAGGAATCGACAGACTGTATTGGTTAATAAGGATACTTTCTTCTCTTCCTCAGCGGAATTATTTCCAATCCATGTATTGACAGCAGAAGCTTCTACACCAGATGTTTCACCTTGCATGATTGAACGGAAAATTGCTGCTCCGGTCTCTGCTGATGCTAAATCATTGTCATAGGAAAAGAAATATGATGATGCAGACCACAAACCGGTACTTTCAGACATCGCAATTCTTTCCAATTGTTTGTCGATTCGCTTCTGTAGCTCTTCAATATGTTTGTTGTGAAGAGTAAGAGTGAAATTTTTGCCGCCAGAAATCGTAGCCGTTTGCCCATTCGACTCAGTGAAAGATTCCGTGCGAGATGTACCATGTGCACTGCTATAGTTTTTACTGGTTGAATCACTGGTATTTGTTCCTTCAGAGTTATTAGTATTCGTACCAACGGTATCAGAGTAGCCTTTTGTCTTTTGTTTACCAGATGCTCCAGCGGCACCTAAAGCCGCTCCTCCTACTAATGCAAGTCCGGCAGGCACCCCAATGCCGGTAGCCATCAATGCTACGCCACCTACTGCGGCTAAGGCACCGCCAACAATACTAGCAGCCTTCGCAAGACCTCCTTTTTTACTTTCGCTATAATTGTCTGTATGAGATGTTGAAGTTCCCTCTGCATGGGTAAATGAACGCCCTTCGGTATGAGTATTAGTGTAACCCTCTGTCTGGGTATCCGATGTTCCATTAGAAATCCCCTTGCTACGAGTTATAGCATTAGCAAGAGATTCATTCGTGGTATAAGCTATTTGTTGTGTGGCTACAGCGGAAAGCTGGGTATAAAGATTTTCGTAGCCTTGACGAATTTCAGAAATTCCAGAAGGGGTGACATTATTGGCTAATATAATCGCTGTATAACGACGCCCCTGCATTGCAGTTGCCAACTTTTCTATACCTTGTACATAGTTAGAGTTAGTATATGCACCGTCTTCATCCTTAAATGAAGGAACGCCGGCACAAGAACTAATCGAAGTGGCTTCAGATATTTTTTTCAAAAGAATCTCTTGATCCGAACGGCGTTCGCCTTCTTCGACGATGGAGCAGTCAACCATCGAAATACCGGGGAACTGTCCTTTTACTGAGGATTTAAAAGTTTCAGCTACAGATCTTCCGGTTTTCTTATCGTCGGAATTTTTAACTCCGAGATAGAAATCTGCATGATCAGAATATCCATCAACGATAAGAAATATTGAACAGTCAGCATATGTCATGGCACTAAAAGCACTGATGAATTTGTCGGTGGCAAACTCATCTTTTTCATATGCCATTCGGCTAATTTTATAGATGATTACGTCTTCACCTATTTTAGCTTGGGTATTTGGAATAAGATCCAAATTCTCCAGTTTCGTAAGATACTGCTTAAGAACCACGTCATCAACAACACTCAGTGCTTCAGCCGCATTATGAAGGTATGATTGAAGCTCCGAGGCATTTTTACGACTAAGTTCTGATTTTGATGGGAAATCTATCGGTTGGGATGAAACAGGAAGAATGTCATTGGGCTTGACTTCTTTAACCGATGTCAACTCTTTAGGTTTATCAATAGAATCAGACATAAATGATTCTATTGATGAACTCGCAGGCTTTTTAAATTTATCGTATATAGTACTCATTTTTTGTTGTCATTTATGATGAGAAGGACTCCACCAACAAGAACCGCTCCTCCTAAAACAGTTAGCAATGTCTTTCCAAGACTTATGCCTACAATAGTCAAGATGGCTCCTCCGGTTGTAACAGTAGCAGAAACAGGCTTCGCAACAATTTTCTTCTGATTTGTTGAGGATGTTTTAGGCTCTTCATGTTTTGGTGACATTTCTTCTTTTTCAAGATCATCCGCTTTGGCTTTACCCACTTTTTCAATCACGGCTTGATAGAAAGCAAGTTTCTCTTTAGAGAAATTTGAGTCCAAATCATTCTTAACGACAAAAAGGAAGTCCTCATCCCAATCATCATGAGGTGGAACAAAGTAATTCGCCTCTTTGTTTTCTTCAAAAAGGTTTGGAAGTTTGCTCATTGCATATGTGAGCATTTCTTTGAAGGATACTCCTCGGGGATCGAGGAGAAGCTCATTTGTCAAATCTAGGCGTACACTTTTAACGTTGCTATTATCTACATCTTTTATAAAATCCTTATCCATAATAATTTTATTTAAAAGTTGATTAATTCATTGACACGCTTAATGATTGACTCCATCCATTTCAGATTAGACTCTTGATGTTCAATTTCCTTTTGTGTCTGAGCTGCGGAGTTGGTACTCTTTTTGAGTTCTTCAAGCTTCCGCTGGAGCAGAGTGTCAATTTTGTTAAGATAATCTTTGAGAGATTTTTTGATACGAACAGATTCCGACTGTGCATGGTTCGTGACAGCTTGTTTAGCATCAATAAGCTGTTGCTGGAGAGGTTTCATGTATTCCTTGACAACAGATGACATATCAACGTAGTCGACGTTATTGGCTATATGGACAGAATATGATTCGGTTTTTGTCTCATATCTGTCAGTACCCCAATTCCAAGGAGTCCAGAACCAATTTGTCTTCTTTTCTCCTCTAACCTGCCTTTGTCTTGTTTCATCGTGTCCTTCATCAACCGTTGTCACATTGTTTGATATAATACGGTTGACATCCGCAAGCTCTTCTGCAACAAAATCAAGGGGATGAAGGCCTAACTCATTTTTAGCTGATGAAAGCCCCAATGCTTCAAGATAATTCTGATATTCCATGATAATATCTGACATCAGATTCTTGTATGCTTTTTCAAGGATTCTTCCAACACGTGAGTCAAGTTGGTTCAATATCTCGTAACTCTCTTTTTCTACAGCTTCAACCTGACGGATAGCTTCACTTTTACGAACTTTTGTCGACTTTGAATGTCTGAATATAATCTTGTCGATTTTTGTTTTTGTGGCATTGATATATTCATCAATTTCTTCGGTGACGTTGCCCGAAAGGTCTTTACGGTCAATCAGCTTTGATAAAGTCTGGGCAGATTTACCGGACTCTATTTTAGTCTTGATTTCCTCTATCTGCTTGTCTAATTGAACTTTCCTATCTTTGTTTTGCCGAATCTCAGATTGGAGAGATGCGACAGCTTTCAATTCGTTTAGGCGGTCGTTAAACGAATCTACCAAATCTTTCACTTTTATAGCTCGTGCATATTTGTTGATATACAGACCGATGGCCTGCTCAATCGAGACTATGCCACTATGAACCTCCACACGGTCTTCCGGCTTCAAGTTTTGAAGAATTTCTTCAATATCATGACGCACACTGAGAGGAAGATTGTTATATTGATAGTAGGCATCAAATTTCATTTCGGAGTATTCTTCCAACCTCGGAATGAAGATAGGTAGAACGCTCTGTGATACATCAGTACGACATTCTAATGCCGCCTGTGCCGATACAGGAAAAAGATTTGGAGATGTAATCTTATTATCAAGTAGCACATCTTTTGCTGTGTCTAATGCCTCGCTTGGATTATCATCTTCTGGATTGAAGCTATCCATTTTGTTTATAGCGAAGATATATCGCTCCCTGGACTGCTTCCCACCTTTTTCCATACATTCACATACAAAATCCATGAGATTCTTTTGGTCATCTACATTTAGTTGAGTCGCATTCATGACAAAAAGGACGAGAGATTTATCAGAATCCGCAAGCATATCATATGTCATACGCCTATGGTTTTCGTCCCTTGAATTGTTCGGCCCCGGAGTGTCAACAAGCACAAGGCGCATACCTACGCTTTCTACACATGGGATTCTACCATGTATGTCAATTGATGAAATGGATGTGTCTTTATTCCATTCCTTCATGGTGCGGTAAGTTATATTGGGATCTTCTTTTATGAGTTTCCCGTTAGCATCGTATGCTTTAGCTGAAAAATCATCCTGCTCAGTGTTGATTATTTTGACAATAGTTGCAGTTGTGGCCATATTTGCCACAGGCATGAGCTTCTTTCCAAGAATAGCGTTGATGAGTGTTGATTTGCCGGAACTCATGGTAGCTACGACGTTAACCTCAAATTCAGAATTTTTTGCCTTCTGGAACGCTTCACGAATAGTTTTGTCACGAAGTTGCTCAACAGGTCCGTTTTGAATAGCTTTGAAAATCTCGTCAACTTTCTTCTCAACGTCGCTCACGCTGTCTTGTATATGAGTCGGGACAAATGTCCATTGAAAACTTTTGGAAGCAGTAAGAGCCTCTTTTAAGTCTTCAAAGTCCGATTGAGTTCCTGTGAACTCTATACAGAAATTACGGTCGCTGCATTCATCCAGCAGAATCTGTGCAAGACGAGCTGACCACTCTTGTATCCTAAGTTTTCCGAAGTTCAACTTACTGTTGGACTTCGGAGCCTTCCCATCTACTTGAATCGTTGTTTCAAGTAGGTATGGATTGTATTTTATTTTTATAGTTTTCATTGTGTAACAATTATGGTTTCTAAGTATGTTAAGCCAGTTCTAGCATAATAATCATTTTCTCTCGATGGGGTGCTATAATAATATGATCCTAAATCATAGAACGGTTGATCCATCTTTCTTTTATACTCATTCATTTCTGCATTCTCAACCTTAGAAAGAGTGTCACCATTGTCTGCTTTCTTAAATAGAAGTGCAGCCTTAGCAGAAAATGGAATTACCTCTGCTTTTGTCTTCAACTCTTTCAAGACAGACTTGAAATGATTGATGCTTTCTTCTATAGAGTCATCATCTGGGTCAAATCTATCAAACTGATTTAGAACAAAGATTTTTTTCTTCCCTCTTACCTTTGCCACCATACCGACAAGCGATTTTGATTCGTCACTTTCCATATAGCCACTATTAACTACACAAATAATAGCATCGTAACTTTTTGAACGAATCTCCTTTTCGGTAAGTTCTTTGTGGCGTTTGTCATATGCATAGTTTATACCTGGGGTGTCAATGAAGATTATAGGCTTATTATTAAGCCCTCCCTCAAAGTTTAGTCCAATCATCGGAGAATCACTTAATGCATTCTCAATATGGTCTGACACTATACATGTGTTATCATCACCATAAATCACAAAATCTCGGTCTGGACGATTGCAGAAGTTCGTCACGGAAGATGTGCAGACCGTAGCCTTTACTTTAGCTACTCTATGACCAATCAAAGCATTTATTAGTGTAGACTTACCGGAACTCATTGTCCCTACCACCAGTACACGGATGAAACCATTCTCTTTGAATCTAGTTTCATCGTAAACAATCTGTTTTAACTCAGGAGGAAGCAAATCACCATTGCCATTGGAATAGAACCATGATTTCGCGTCATTAACGAATTTCCTACTTGATTTTTTAATTAGCTTTTCAAGTACGTGTGTATTCGAACTGGTTTCAATGGGGAACTTAGAAAGATTACATATCCTATAAAAGTCCCACCAAAATGAATCCACCATGCGGAAAAACTTGAAACCCTCTCGTTTCAATGAGGTGGCTCGTTTGAATGCATCCAATCCTGAAATCTTGAAATCCACATGTTCCAAGTGTCCTCTGTTATGAAGATAATCGTAGAAGAGTTCGTCATTAATGTCCTTGACATAGGAGGGGATTCGGACAGTGGCATTGTTAATCCAAATATCCTCGATATTGACATTGCTCAGTTTTCTATTTATCATCTCCAAAGCAACTTTAGCTTTTTGATTGTTGGGCATAAAAAAGCTAAGGAGTTCTCCAAGGCCACGAACATATTCCTCTCGATGTTTTATATTATACCGCTCAATGGGATGATGAGTTGGGTTAAATTTAGATGTTATGAAGTCTATCATTACAAAATCAATAAATTTTGGATCCTCTTGATTCTGGGGATTCTATTTCTCTAAACTTCCCAACATTATTCTCTATGAAACTTTCTATTTTTTCAATTTTTGCTGCTGGAATTTCCTCGCACAGGAAATATTGTTGCTTTTTCAAGTCAGATGAAATTTCGCAAACCTCAGCAACATCCTCAGATTTCAGTGACTCTGAGAATGCAATACGCTCCAACGGAGTGATGTTTTCACCAGAAATGAATCTGGCTAATAACTCATCTGTTAATAGACTATCTGTAATACTCATCGTTTATATATAAATTGCGCAGACTTATCAATGCTCTGCGATGAAGGTTATAAAGGTTGGCTACTGTAATACCCATTATCTCAGCTACCTCTTTGGGCTCTTTATCATTAACGTCTAGCTGGATAATGGCTTCTCGATAACGTGGGTTCTCCATCTTATTGATTGCTTCAATTAACTCAAAATGGTGAAATTCGGATGATGAGAGTAGCTTTTCTTCTTTCATATAATTTATTAGAGCCTCTGGCAGTTTAATATCTAACAAGCGACTTCTCATTTTTTGAAAAAATCTTATTGCCACGACACTCAACCAGGTATAGAATGAACTACGAAAATCAAATTGGCGTACTTTTTCCCAATCCTTTTGAGCAATATATAGAAATAGCTCGCTAATCAATTCATCTTGGCAAACTCGGTCATCAAAGACAGAGGCAATAATGAAACGAAAAAGTTTATTACAGCGCATATAGAAAAGATAACGAATGATGGTTGGATCATTCGTTATTAATCCATCAACCAACTCCCGATCAGTGTAATCTGTTGGTGAGCTATTTATGATAGCAGTTCTTGGGTATAACTCTTCTTTTATAAATATTTGATTATCCATTATTCTCTTATTGAGCGGTTGAAATAAGTAATTCTCTGATATCAACTTCAAGAACTTTTGCGACCTTAGATAATGTTTCCAAGGAAGGTTGTGAAATATTCCTGCACCAATTACTTACAGTTGTAGGATTTTTTTCTATTTGTTCCGATAGCCATCTTGCTGTTTTGTTTTTTTCAGCAAGCACTACTTTTAGTCGATTCAAATTACCCATAATTACATCAATTACTTAATCTAAAGCGCAAAGTTAATCAATAATTCTAATTTATATAGTAGATCCAGAAAAACTCTATTATAGAAATATTCATCATGCCTGACTTACTCCGTGTCTTCAACACCAAGTAAGTTCCAGTTGATGGGGCATTTCTACTAATGGATAAATCCATATCGTTGTCAAAGAGAGAACCCGCAAGGTTATGTTTCGCAAAATGATGCTACACTTCACTTCGTGGTTTCTCACATTGCCAACGAGGTCTGAAAATTGGGTCAGTCTGTTCTTCTGTTGCAGGCTTCACTTGCAATAGAGAACAGCCTATCTTGTTTTGAAACCTTTTCTGAAAAATGAAAACGAGATTTTGACTTGAAAGAAGAAATATCCTCTTTGACAATCCTGTTTGAACTTCGGGGCGAATAGTTTTCCGTGCAAAGGTATTGCGGACGGGAGGAACGCCAAGTGACACTAACGCTTTCGTTCGGAGGGTTTGACGGCAGCCTTCCGCAAATTTTCTCGTGCCTCAAAAATTGGGGTATTCCGTCCGCACTCTCTGAACGTACACTTGTCTTATTCTCCCTTTAGTCCGCAGTGGTTGCCTGCACGAAAAACGGTTCTCCCGACCACGAAGCTCAAAGGAGCTTTACAAAAGGGAAAAGAATTGAAACCCTAAAAATAGAATGATTATGCGAGTAAAGAAAATGACAATCGAGCAAGGCAGAAGGGCTGGACTTAACCGCTTTCCCAATTTTCACAAGACAGGAAGTGTACGAGGAATGAAAAGGCTCTACTATGGCAACAAATGTCTGTTAGTGCGCTGTGGTGACTACATATATAATGTATCATCCAAGCCACAAGTTTATTATCAAGCAACCAATTAATATCTGAACAGTATGGATTATCAAGAATTATCAGGAGTGACAATTTCCGAACAAGACAAGGCTTTTGCCCAAGAGTTCGCCAACTTCGTGAACGGACGGATGTGTTCCGCCGAGAACACCGGCAGGGAACTGACCAGAGCGCACCGCTATCTGCAACAGCAGATGTTCAAGATGTTTGTCGGTTTTATGCGCCAGTTGGCATACAACTATCAGAAAGGTTCTTACGATGACCGCAACGAGTGGGCTTCACGGCTTGCATCGGAAGCGTACACCCGTCTGATTGAGAGTGATTTGATTTATGACCCTAATTTCAACAAGTAGAGCTATGAATGATATAGATTTCCCGGAATACGGACGGCAATGCGAGTTAATTACCCCTTGGCGTGGCTACCATAGGGGAACAATCATCGCCCAAACTGCAAGAGGCTTTATCGTGCAGTTCAGCAGTGGCGCAGAGATAGAAGTATATGAGGACGGAATAGAATTTGATTGATATGTGCAGATTATTGACACCCCAACTAAAGGAAGCCTTGAAAGGTTTTCCGCTTTATTCCCAAGACGGCAAGGGAAAGGATGCCGTATGTCGTGCGATTTTCGCGCTCGGTTCGGTTCGCTGGTTCATTCTTGAAGGCGAAGCGGACGGCAGGGACACCATACTCTTTGGCATCGTCATCGGATTGATGGAGGATGAATATGGATATATCTCGTTGAATGAGTTGTCGGAACTGAGTTTAGACCTTACGTCACAAGGCTTGGGCACACTTCAAGTACGGCAACAACCGAACTTTCAGCCAACCCCATTGAGGGACTTGAATGACCAAAGGCTTCAATGCTTTTTGGCAGAATTTGGAAAGTAGAGTAACAACCCGTCAGCCGTAGCATTTTTGTTACGGCTGACACAATACCAGTTTATTATGAGAAGAAAGGATTTGATAGAAATGATAGTCCGGTGTGCCGAGGATAAGGGGTGGAAAGTAGATGCGGACACCAAGCAAAGTAAAGGCTCGACCCTATTTGAGTTTTCCCAATACACTCCGGCTGGGCAGGATTTTTCTTTCAGGGCGACAATGAAAGCCAACCACCTTGACAGCCTGATTATAGATATGGAGGAATACCATGAAGGTTTTGACGTGGATAGCGAAGCCTATCTGTGGCTTGACAGCAACGGACACGGCAAGAATGGCGCACCCTATCGCATGAGGGATGTGCTGGATGATATGGAGGAAGCGGAAAAGATGATAGAAACGCTTCTTGATGCAATCAAAGCTCTGGAGTGATAACTAAAAAATCAGACATGGTTTTGCTATATCCAAGTTGGGTACGGCAAAACTATTCGACAACCAACGGATAACGAATAATCCCAATATAAGAATGATAGATGATAAAATTTATGCGGTTGCAGCCAAGAATGGCTGGGATGTGTCGGTAAGGTTCAAAGGAGAATACCTATGCTTTGACTTTCACCGGAAAACACTCAGCGGTGTACCTTTCAGTTTCACCGCTGAGATAACGGACGATAAGACGGAAAGCCTTGTTTCCGAAATCGTTTCTTTCGTGGATGCCATCGAACCTGAAATCTATGCAGAAGAATGGATGATAAAGTCGGGAGGGCTGGCAGCAAGCCGATATTTGCAGGCCGTTGCAGATATGGAGGGCATCCGCACCGAAGCGTGGCTGCTTGCTTGTGAACTCTCCGAAGCCATAAGCGGAAAGCCGGTATGGGCGACCCTTCCAAAAAGCGGAATTAACTGATTCCGCTCTTCCGCTTGCGTCCCCTCTTGGGCAGACCTGCTGTTTTGTAGGCAATCAAATCGCTTCCGTTAAACATGAGCTTCCCAGTTTCTGTTACTTTGATAAAAGGTAGCGGGCAAACCGGGTGGTTGATATAGGCATAGATTGTACACCGGTGAACGCCAAGGTAACGTGCTGCCCTACTGATGGAATAAGTCTGTTCCGGTTCTATCTCATTTATGAATCTCCGTGTCACCATAATTCGTTTTTCTTGTAAAGTTACTGGTGGTGAATAGCTTTCACAAGAGGTTAAACATGGGAAAATGTAGGAAATCATGGGATTTTGTAGGAATATGAAGGACTTCCACCCAATTCGTATAATGATTTGCCCCATTAGCGAAGATGACAATAAGGCTATGTGTTTTTCCCGGATAGAAAAAGGCATATATTTCAGGGTTGACAGCGTTGACAAAGGTGACAGCCTCAAATCAGGTAACGAAGGCTGCGTGAAAGTTCTTGTAATACAATATATTATCTTTTTTTTCTTTCTGAAAGAATATATAGATAAGTAGTTCGTGATTTGTCAACGATTGGCTCCAACTTTTTTGATTTTTCCAAAAGTGACTACCTTTGTCAACGTTTGTCAACGCACCTTGTTGATACAATCTATTTGATATAGAGTAGATTGAGCCTTGTCAACGCTGTCAACTCAAAAATAGGTGCATATTATATTTTCAGAGAGTGTAATAGGAAGGGGTATTATAGTGGTGTTATTGCTATGATTATAGTGTAGAGATAAAACAAGCCAAACGTTTCTACTGAAAGTGAAATGCTTGGCTTGTTTATTGTGTGGGTATATTCTGAAATGGTGTCTATATATTCCAAAGCGGCTGTTCTTTCCAATCTTGTATAAACCCCATAGCTGTAGTATCAACCATTGGATATTTAGACAAGAGAGTAATAAGGCACGGCTTAAAAACATTGTCCGGCTTGATTATATCAACAAAATGCTTCAATATGCAAAGAGTAAAGAACACTCGCCCTTGTTGCACTTCTGTACTAATCCATGGACGCATGGGTCTTGTCATAGTTAGCGCACGCAAAGACAAAGAACGATTCCAAAGTCTCGCATGATGGCAACAAGAGTTACGGGTCAGTGTTATAATTGTCATCCACGAAATAAACACCGGTACGGATAGTCCAAAATATTTCGCAATCTTTTTGCGTATTTGGTTACTGGCTATATTTTCATAGACGCGAGTCAATGTTCCTAATGGAATTACTTCTGCAAGCATCCACGAGGGAGGATATGGGTCTTCGTAAGATTGCTTGAAATGAAGTATGAAATCCTCGCGGCTTGTTTGCAGTTCCTTATCTATAAGTGATAAAGTTCTGTTAAACTTCTCGGAACTCGCAAAATGGCTCGGATTTGTCATCCAAAACACATCATTAGTTTCTGCACAGACGATATTAGTTATTGCGCTGCGAACCGCAATTTCAATGCGTTCTATCTGGTCAAATACAAGTTGACGGAACTCTCTGTCAAACTCATATAAACTTATGGCACGGCCTAATGTGCTGCCTTTCTTATAAATATGTGCAGACTTTGGGCTTTTAAGAAACGGATATAAATATCCTGACAACCGATAATAACCAATGGATTTAAGAAGGCTTTCGGCATTTTTGGTATCAGAACAATCTAAACCTCTGTCTTGAAGAATGGTTAAGAGTTCTGCTGGGGATGAATATTGTTTGGTATATCTCATATAAAATAAAACGACCCGCCGATTTAAGCATTGTAAAGAGGCTTGGCGGGTTCTTGTGATGCAAAGGTATGAATAATCTTTGAATTAGCCAAGTTATCTGTTGAATATGATTGAAAATCACTTCGTTTTTATGATTTGTTTAGAATGGAAACTCCTTCTGCGTGGAATTATTTGATATAGAGCGACCTTCATCTGGTGTGTCTTCTATCATATCCATAGTGTCATTAATCACTTCCGTTTCCAGTTCCAGCCCGAACGCATCTTTCAGTTGTAGATAATCAAAGCAAAGAGCCTTGGGGCGATTCACCTTGATTCGTTTCACTTGCTCACCATTGACCATATCAAATGAGTAGTCCGGTGTACCATTAGGTGTAAGGATGACGAACCGATCTTGCTTCAAGCCTAAGTACGAGCTATGCGATTTCAAGTAGGACATGATGGTGGACCAGTTCGAGCGATTGGCAGTCGCATTCATGTTCCGGCTGTTGAACAAGGAAGCCACCGCCGCCATATTCAGGTACAAGACGGGACGAGCCTCTTTGAACTCCATATCCTCCTTGACCGAAATGGGACGGAATGATTTCATATACTTGATACGGTAATGCGCACGGTCGATACATTTCCCAGAAGTTTGGAAACCTTGAAGCATATTCCAAAAGTCCGCCACCTCCGAACTCTCTTGCGCCAGTTCATTCTGATTGCGCATCCCTCTAACGGCGGTATCGAACAACTCCGCATAGCTGAACGGCACTTCGATAACCGTTTCCAACGTGCGGAATGTGGCCAACGGAATCACCCAGTTGCCAAAGATGCGATCGTGAATGGTGTCATTCTCCAATTTGGTTGCCAGTTCACGCTTCGTGATAGAATAGATTTCCGGGAAATTCTTCTCAAACAATTCACGATGGCGAAGCAACTCAATGGTCAGATGGGTCAGTCCCATGTTGCAGACAGATACCAAATCTTCATAATGCCTCTTTTCCAGTTGGTTGAATGAAGTCTTGGTAAAAGCCAGAAAGATGACACGGGTATAAAGTGCCATATCCAGTGTGGGTTTGTCCTGCCCACACAGTGCCACGCCGGTAGTCACAATGGTCTGTGCCGCCATGCCGTCCGTACTCGTATTCTTCTTGGTCTGTCCACCACCGCCCCAAAGTCCTTTAAGGTAGGCAATCTTTCTGATGTCAAGGTCGTTCTTGTACTCATCCAGCACCACCAATGTATTGACCGCCTGAGACACCCGGTCGTTCATCGCCGGAATGGAGGTTACTCCCAAGTTGGGCGGATCCACGCCGTGCAGGAAGAATGATTGCAGTGAAGTGGCCAACGTGGTCTTACCCGTTCCCTTCTCACCGAAAAGGTTCAGAATGGGAAAGTGGCGGGTACGCTTGAACACAATATCCCGGAACAGGGTGGATAATAAGTAACAGAAAGCAATGCTCGCATTCTCGCCAAACACCTCCATCAGCCTTGAAACGAAGTCATGCAACTTCACACCACTTCGATTTTCGTGTATCATCAGTCGCTCAAATTGGAATATCTCCTGATTGTGGATGTAAATCTTGGAAGTTGCCGGAATATAGAAAGCCTTGCCGTTGACACCACGAACGATACCCAGTTCATCAACATTCTTGAATACGCCATCATCGGTCAGGATGCCGTTACCAAACGCAAAGAAGTCCTCGTTGGCGTTCCAACCCAATTTGCGGATGCGTTCCGCCGTATCGGTTTTGGAGTATAGGTATTCCTTGACACGGTTGAGCTTGTCTATTTTGGCAAGCCAAACGTAGTTGCCCAGCGAGCCGACTTTCTGTTGGAAGTTGCTCAAAGAACATAGTTCGGACTCCTTCAGTTCTATGACCCGGCACACATTATACATATTGTGCAGCCGGAAGATGCGGGTTCCGTTGCTTTCATCTTCGATGTGGAATAGCGGATCCATGATGAAGTTGGATATTCGGGACGGTTCTTCATCCTCTTCTCCGGTGGAGTAGTAGCAGCTCTCTCGAACGAACAATCCAAATTGGCGCAATAGTTCCGCTTCACGTTGCAAGTCATTCATGGAGGAGACTTTATCCTTTCTCTTTTTCGCCTCTCCACGGGCTTGCGCCACGGCATCACGCCACAGCTTTACCTTGCCGTGCAGTTTGGCCAGTTGCTCGATGCACTGGTCAAATACCAACTGATCCTTTACATAACGCAGCAAGTCGGCAATCTCAGCCACACATTTACGCTCTTCCACCAGTGAACCGGCAACGAAGAAACGTTTTTGAGCCAACCAGACAATAAAGTGCTTCTCTTTAAGTGAAGTATAATCCTCTTTACAACGAATGTAACTATCAGCATCGTTCTTCTGTTGCCTCTCATCATCGCCAACAACCGTAGCGAACGGCAATTCCCTTACGGTCACATAGAATCCCTTCCTGATGGCGGTGGCTCCGTTTGCCATGACCGCTTCAAAGCCCGACCCGAAAGTCTTTCCATCCGCCATGTCCGAATCCGGTATAAAGCACAAAGACGAAGTGTATGCCTTTAGTTGGTCGAACTGGCTTTCACTCCATGAAGTGCCCAGTGCGGCTACCGTATTGTCGTAACCCACCTGCTGCATCCGAAGCACATCCGGCGCGCCTTCTACTATAATGTAGTAGTCTGCATCGCGCTGACGGGAAGCCCGGTCTATGCCGAATAACGTTTCTCCCTTAGAGTAAATACAACTGGTTGCCGAGTTGATATACTTCGGGGCTTTGGAGTTGTCACCAATGTATCGGGCGGTATAAGCGATGATGCGTCCCCACCTGTTCCGAATTGGAATCATGATACGTTGCCGAAACATCGGATAAAAACAACCATCTTCACCACGCTTCAACAGACCCAGCTCAAACAAGGCTTCCTCGTTGAGCGACTTCCTGCGGCAGTACTCCATGAAATCGCTTCCGTTTTTAGGGGCATAACCGATGCCGGACACGGAACAGAACTTTTCCGTCCATCTGCCATAAGCATACTTACGGGCAGCTTGGCTTTCACCACTCATGTTCGCTCTTAGGTTCTCCAGAAAATATCCTTGTACCTGATCCAACACGATAAGCAAGGATTCTCTGTGTTTCGCTTCGGCCATCTGCTCTTCGGAACGCTCTTCATCCATATATTCTATCGGGATGTGGTGGCTCTTGGCAATGAATTTGACCGCTTCCCAAAAAGGAAGGTTCTCCTTTTCCATGATAAAGGTGATGGCATCGCCACCCCGGTTGCAACTGAAGCAATGGAACAGGTTCTTTTGGGGTGATACAGAAAACGAGCCTGTCCGTTCCGAATGAAAAGGACAAATCCCCATCCATGCAGCACCTTTCCTTGAAAGTTGCACATAGGGCTTCAGGACTTCCCCGATGGGAAGATTCCTTACTTTATTCAGAGTAGATTCACTTATCATAGTGTGGTCAGTATGAGCCAGCAGTCAATGATTGACTGGCCGGAATATTTGGGACGGCAAACATTATTGGGGTTAACCGGTTTGATGTAACCGCATTTTTTGTACTTACGGAGCGTCTTATGGCTAATCCCCAGCTCCATACAGGTTTGCTTGACGGAATAAACGCCGTTTGGGTCGCACTTGGGCTTTAATTCTTTCATTTGAAACATTGTTGTTGTGGCTGCAATGGTTTGAAGTCAAATCCGATGCAGTCCGAGTTTATACTATTTGTCGCCCTATGAAAGAATCGTTGCTATGATTATGTTATAAAATAGTTTGTTCTTATACCATAACCATAATAATGTTTGTTTCTTCGGTGCATTTTTACGTTTATATTCTACTTCTCTCTGCCATTTTCAAGATAATCCTGAGACGTGCGTTGCAGAAGTCTGAGGTCAGCGGTTCTGTATTCTACTTTTCCCGGCCTTTTGTATATCTCCACCTTTCCCTGCCGTCTCCAGCGTTCCACATTCCTGCGCCCGAACAGTTCATACGCCTTTCGTTGGCTGATGAACTCCGGATCGTCATTGTCTGATTTCAACAATTTGACAATCCGCGCGGACAGGTCGTTAATGAATGTGTCATAGGGGATAAGGCGGTCGAAGAATTGAAGGAACTCCATATTACATAGCTTTATCCCTTTAAGAAATCCGTGAAACGGTAATCGTCTGGTTCTCGCGGTTTGTTTTCGTCTTGAACCTGCGATTAAAGATAGCACCCAGTTCAGAGGCTTGGGTACGGACACTTTTCAGACGCGAAATAGGGAACACGACAGCATCGCCCATTTCAAGGGCGGTGAGCGCAGGACGGATTTTTTCCAAGTTTTCTACCATAATCTTTGGATGTTTAATATTTAATGTTTAACTTTGTACTCGGTAATACAACTTATAATACCGGCAAAGTAACATAAAATGGTTTATACTACCAAATATTTGTTTGATGTTTTCTATTTAATCTTCAATAATTAATGTTTTAGCTATGGATATAGACGTAAAACCTGTACATATCGGACAAGCAATTGACAAACGCCGCCTTGAACTGGGGCTTAGTAAATCTGAGTTCGGGCGCAAAATAGGCGTACCCCAACAACACGTCAATCGCATCCTTGAACGGGAAACAATGGAAACCACCAAACTCATAAAGGTTTGTCAAGCCTTGGACTTTAATTTCTTTGCCCTGTTCTGTTCAATGTCGCATCAGATTTCCGCATACCTTGCGGCTGTCACATTGAACGGTAATGCACATAATACTATCGGTGACAATGAACTTGCGGCACAGCTTTCCAAAGAGCAGGCTGTCGTTGAATCTCAAAAGGAAACTATCAGGCTTTTAAAAGAACAGCTTGATAATTTGAATACGCAGATAAACCGTCTTGACTCCAACTTGAAGGATAAGGACGAAATTATAAGACTATTAAAAGAAAGGAACTCATAACGAAATAGAAATCAGAAACTCAATAATCGTGTAGTACTCCATTACAGATGCTGCAATGATTAGACCTCAATAGCGCACTATACACCTTAATATATTAATAGGTGTTGAAACTGTAAGGATAGGTTGTGATGGAATTTACAAATCACTTACAAACAAGTTAAAACACATTGATTATCAAATGTGTATTAATGACGCGCAAGCTGCTATTGAAGAATAATACCAAAATTCTTCGGTCTGTGCATTTTTAGTGAGGAATCACTTACAAAACACTTACGAAAGATATTTAACTATCTGATAGTCATGTAGGTTCGTAAGTGGCCCAGGCAGCAGTGGAAGAAGCTTAAAAATTAGCTAAATATTAAAAAAGTCAGGCGGTAAACCTTTATTATAAGGTATTATCGCCTGACCTTTTTTAGTACGTTTGTTATGTAGAACGATAGGCTTCTCAAAGTCTTTCAGAAAGTCCTAAGTCTTTTTGAGAGAGATGAAAATCCTCATCAACTTTCCAAACAGTGTCTGCCCATCTCATAAGCTTCCCGCATCGCCAGTTTATCATTTATTTCTCCTGTGTGCCAAACTCCGGTGCCATACACAACTCCTTTGATAACCGGATTCTCCAGGCAGTCCAAAAATCCTTGAAAAGTATCAATCGTACGTTCCATCAGCTTCCGGTCTTCTTCTGCAGCAGTGGCAATAAAATAAAATTCCTTATTGCTCATCTCTGTATAACGTCCGCAGCAACGGTCTATCAACGTCTTCATTTGAGCACTCATCGTGTAGAAATAAACCGGAGTTGCCATTACTATTACATCTGCCACTATCATTTTTTCCAATATTTCAGCAACATCATCTTTCTGCGGACAGGGCTTATTGTAACGACTGCATGTGCTGCACCCGGTACAGTAATTTATTGTTTTGTCACGTAGAAATATCTTTTCCACTTCATTGCCTGCTTCCATTGCTCCACGCATAAACTCGTCACACAACGTATCCGAGTTTCCTCCACGACGCGGACTGGAAGATAATATCAGTACTTTCTTTGCCATAATTACGCATTTTAAAAGTTATGTTATTTTTGTTCCTTTTCCAACTGCAAAGATAAACTATCCGCCACATAATTCTTGTAGATAATTTACAGATAAAATAACCCCGATTCCTGCTTTCCTGCTATCCAACATTCGCAAATTCCTCTTGCAAATAGGGAAATTCCCTATACGAATAGTAATATTCTCTTTATAGTATCATTTTCCCCTTCTATTTTTGCAGTATAAGAAAAACAGAAACAGTAACTAAAATCAAATGGATTATGAAAACAAAGATAATGAAATACTTCGGCCTATTGACATTTGTCGTAGCCATGCTCAGTTTGACTTCATGCGAAGTAGAAATAGACAGTTGGTATGATAACGATGATTATAGTGAGGTATATTATAGAAAGACACATGAACTGTGCAGCCGCACATGGCAGGAAAGTTGGGAACAAGATGGAAAGTATTACACCCAGCGATTGGACTTTTATGAAAACCGTACCGGAAAAGACTATATACGGGTGGAATATCGAAATGGCTATGTAACTGAAGACATATATTACTTTGACTGGAGTTGGGATAACAATACACAAACATGTATCCGTATGAACTACGGACCGGGTGACGTCTCTTATTTTGAGCGTATCTGGATGAGCGACAATACACTAAGTGGTTTGCTTGACGGTACGGAAGTCTATTTTAAAGGAAGGTATTAGGGTAAAAAGGACGAGGCGGCTGTTAAAAAAGACAGTCGCCTCGTTTCCGTATCAGTACTTTCTTGTAGATAATTTATTCGCTCTTCAGGCTGAGAATAGGATTCTCATTGGCTATTCGCCATGACTTGATAATCACACAACCGACAATAAATGCCAATACAACAATGAAGACACCCGCATAAAGCAACCAACTAGTAGCCATTACATCCCTGAACTGTGATTTCCATACCACTCCGGTATAATGTGAAAGCAAAACACCAATCAATATAGCCGGAACAGCGATACGAGTAATATCTGTTGACATCATCAGCAATATACCCTTCACTTCTGCTCCATTAATCTTACGAATGGCTATTTCCTTACTTCGACGCCGTATTTCATCATTAATATAACCTATCAATCCCATCAGCGTAATGGCTAAGATAGCAATAGTAGCCAAGATGGTAGAATCACGAAAAACACGTTTGGAATGGAAAATTCTTTCCATTTCTCCGGCATAAGAGGTAAACTGTATATTATCTTGCGGATAAAGTCTCTTCATCTCATCGTTCAAACGTCTGAGATTATCATCAAAAGGCTCTTTCAGCCTCACATGCATTACCTTACCACGTCCACTGCTCAAACGAATTTCGACAGGTTTCATCTCCGGTGCATCAACAAATCTGAAACCATCCAAAATTCCTGTTACCGTACCATGTTCAGGTACATATTCGCCTACCCCATTGTTATTCCACCCCATGGCATGCACAAATTCTTCGTTGACTAATATTTCGCCTTCGGATGTTGGCGCCTTTCCCGCTTTTAGTTTCATTCCTATAAAATTGAAAAACTCTCGGTCAAAAAAAGTCAGGCGTGGAGTAAAAATCATATTGCCACTATTATCATCCACTGAATAAGGAGCCGGAAATCCTAACATTTCTGCTTCTGCCGTAGCCGCTCCTTCTACATAAGGCAAATTATGAAGTAAACTGAGTGTATTGTCCACATGCTCATGCGAGTCATATACAGCAGCCAACCGTTCTATATTATAACCTAAATCTTTCGACATCGTATAATGATATTGGGAAAAGACTACACACATCATTCCAACCAAGAAAGCAGTGCCTGTAAATTGTATAAAAAGCAATGGGTATTTCCAGCGTTTTTTATTTTCAGTATATTGGCGAAAAACTTGAGTAACAGGAATAGAAGAAAAAAAACGGCCGGGCATAAAACCACCTACCAAAAACAAAAACAGCACAACCAAAACAGGAGCCCAAATGTTTTGCAAACCAAATAGATCTCCGACAGGTGTCTGAACCAACTCTTCTATTTTTTCACTGAAGTTGAGAATAATAAAAGCAATTAGTGCTAAAGATATACCTATGATTATAGCTGTCTCCCACAGAAACATTCCGAATACGCTTCCTGTTCCTGCCCCATTACATTTATGCACGCCAATGGCTTTGGCACGATAGGCCAACGAGGAAAAGGAAATAAGCACATAATTCAAAGTTGCGGTAAACAGTAATGCTATCGCAAGTATACCCATAATATAAAGCATTTTCACTACATCCTCATTATCAAGATGCAGGTCACGTAATGGAGAAAGTATTACATCTATACCTTTTACTCCAAACTTGCCATAGTGATCCATTGGCATATACTGGCTCATAACAATAGAAGTAATGCCATCATTAATTATTTCCGCATCTTCTTTTGAATGTTTCAGACGGATAAAAGCCTGATAATTGCCACCTGTATTCCACCCCAGTCCGGCATTGTAATATTTTGTGCGATTAGCAATAGAAATAATAGCCTGCGGACGATACAATGTTGTATTCCGAGGAATATCGGCAAAAACACCTTTGACAATAAAAGGCTGGTAATCTCCACCAATATTGTATAACAATGTTTTCCCCATCGGGTCATTACTTCCAAAAATCTCCTTAGCAAAAGATTCGGACAGGAATATCATATCCGGGTTAGCCAAATCAAACGCATTTCCTTTGTATAAAGGAATACCCATTGTCTGGAAGAAAAGTGAATCGGTTTGGATAATGGTTTTTTGATAAATATGATTGCCATGAGATATCTTCCCATACGTATCTGTCACCGTTGTAAAGCTTTTCACCTGATTGGGAAAATGCCGGGCAATGGTAGCAGCAGTAGGATAAATATTATTACCATGAAGTGGTTTTCCACCATCCCATCCTGTTTTTACCACATATAGGTGTTTATTGTCCTGGTAAAAATTATCATAGTTTAATTCATAAGCTACTTTAGCGATCAAAATAACAGACACAAGCAAGCCTAAAGTAATGGATACCACTTTGACTATATTTGAGCCTTTTCCACGAATGACATTTTGTATAGCATATTTCAATTGTTTCATTGCATTATGGGGTTTTATTTATGACTAAATACGAATTACTGATTTATTCTGATTTGATACTCTTTACCGGGTTTTCATTGGCAATGTGCCACGATCTGATTACCACACAGGCCACGACAAGCGACATTACGCACAAAGCAACTCCAATAAAATATAAAACATTCAAATTTATCTGCTCCGGGAATTGTTCGAGCCATACTCGTCCGGTAGAATAAGCAATTAAAGTTCCTATACATACAGAGGGTATCGATACATTCAATATGTCACGAGTCAACAGACGAAGAATACCGACAGCTTCCGCACCATTCACTTTGCGAATGGCGATTTCTTTAGAACGGCGTTGAGTTTCGTCATTCACATAGCCTATCACACCCATAATAACAATAAGAAGAATAAATCCCGAGGTAATCCACACAGAATTACGGAAACGATAGACATCTTTATAAACCATATCCAACATATCACTTATCAGTTCAAACCGCAAAGAAACATTCGGATAAGTCATGGCCACAAAGTCATCCAGTTTTTTCTTATTCTCCACATACGGTTGTTTGAGACGTACATTGAAAGTATTAGTAGCATCTTTGACACAAAGTAATGCAATTGGCGATTGTTCACGAAGAAAGGTAAAGTTACGTACATCGCGAAACACTCCGACAATGGTTCCGGCCTCAGAAAAATTATTCAATTTCTTGCCAACAGCTCCGTCCGACCATTTCATCAAACGCACCACTTCTTCGTTTACCAGCAAATCTCCCGGATTTTTCATAGAGCTTCCTTCTATTATCTTTATCCCCATTACATCTGTATAATCGGAAGTACACGAGTTCCAATTCAGGTTTCCGATGCGTTCTCCGCTATTGCTCACCAACGGACGCGTCCAATACTCACCAATCACATTGCAAGTGGAGCGTGCAACACTTTCCACCATAGGCTGACGACGAATATTGTCGGCTATGTTTTCAGCTTCTTCCGGTTGAAGAGAGACATTGGCCGCAACCAGTCCCGGAACTTTTATTCCCATATCGCGGTTCATCAAATGATTATATTGCAACAAGGTTACCAATAATAAACCTAATACAAAAGAGACTCCTGTAAACTGTACAAATAACAAAGAACGTTTCCAGCCTTTCTTCGCATTCGTATATCGTCGGAACACCTGTGTGACGGGGATGCGTGCAAACAATCTTCCCGGCAATACTCCTGCCAAAACAAACAGGACAAGAATGGTCAATGCAGGTACCCATAAGGTTTCCCATGTGAAAAGGGCAGGCAAGGTAACAGACAGCAAATCTTCTATAAGTTCTTGTGCATTGATTATTATGAATAAACTGATGACAACGGATAGAAGAACAATGATGCCTGTCTCCATCATGAACATCCCGAAAACATTACCGGTACTTGCTCCGCTACATTTATGTACGCCGACCATTTTAGCCCGGCGGCTCATGGCAGCAATAGCAATCAGCATATAATTCATAATAGCAACAAAGAAAATAGCAAACCCCAAAAAACCGTATATAACAAGACGTTTGACTGTGTCCGGGCTTTCCAAATGGTAGTTAACCAGCGGAATAGCACTATACTCACAGATGAAATTATAAAAGCTGGTTGATGTGTATTTCTCTATCACACTCTGAATCCTTTTATTCACAATTTCAATATCCGAAGCATGACGCAAACGTAATAATGAAAGAAATACATCATTTCCTTTCCATCCATAGCCTGCTATATAACCATCTTTGTTGTGGATAGAGATTACCAAATCACAATAAAATACGGTGTTTTTGGGAATCTCCTTGTATACTCCCCGTATGGTCACTTCACGTTGCTTATCCAATGTAAGTGTTTTCCCTATCGGGTCTTCATCGCCAAAGCATTTACGTGCAAAACCTTCGGACACATAACCCGAACCGGGCACGGCCATATCTTTCACATTGCCTTTCAGCATCGGAATGCCTAAAGTCTGGAAAAAACAAGTATCTGCCAATAAGTATTTAACATTATCCAGCAGTTCGTCCTCTTTATATAGATTCCAGGCATTATCGGGATAAATGCAAGTGGCACTTTCGATTTGTTCCGGCAAATTTTCGGCCAGCGCTGCCGCTGTAGGAGCGAATAATGTATAATCATAATTATCTCCATCGTCTCCCACTATTTTCCCCGATTTGGAGTCTATAAATAGTTCACGTGCTAAAGCCAGACGTTCAGCATCGGGGTAGCATTTCTCATAACTCAATTCAAAAGCTATTTGTGAGAATAGCAGAATGCCGATTGTCAATCCGAGTGAAAGGGAGATGACTTTTGTCACATTGCTTCCGCGCCCGTGAAGAATCGTCTGGATTGCATAATATAGTTGTTTCATTTTGGTTGTATTTGGCTGTTACTCTTTGACGTTTGCTACAATACTACCGTCAAACAAGTGGATAATGCGATGAGCAAAGCTTGCATCGTGTTGTGAGTGGGTTACCATAACGATGCTGGTACCCTCTTTATTCAGTTCTGTCAATAAGTCCATCACTTCGCCCCCGTTCTTAGAGTCCAAGTTACCGGTAGGTTCGTCCGCCAGAATCAGTTTCGGATTAGTTATCACGGCACGTGCGATGGCAACACGTTGTTGCTGGCCACCCGACAGTTGTTGGGGGAAGTGCTTGGCACGGTGACTGAGGTTCATACGCTTCAAAATTTCGAGAACACGTTCCTTGCGTTCACTCGCCTTAATGCCCAAGTAGGTCAAAGGCAGTTCTACATTTTCAAAAACATTCAGCTCATCTATCAGGTTGAAGCTCTGAAAAACAAAACCAATCACTCCTTTGCGGAGTTGTGTACGCTCCTTCTCTTTGAGTCCTGCCACTTCCTTGTCTATCAGTTTGTAACTTCCTTCGGTTGGATTATCCAGCAATCCCAAAATATTCAGCAAAGTAGATTTACCGCAACCGGAAGGGCCCATGATAGCGACAAATTCTCCTTCTTTAACTTCCATACTTACGTGGTTCAATGCGATAGTCTCCACTTCTGAAGTGCGAAACACCTTACTCAAATTTTCAATCTGTATCATGTCTTTTTTTTATTATTTGATTATTCACTTTTAATACTGTTCACCGGGTTATCATTTGCTATTCTCCATGTCTTTATCACCACACAACCGATGATAAAAAATAAAGAGATGAAAGCTATCAGGATATAATAGTATATCGGGAAATCAACCGTTTCTGAAAACTGGTCGGTCCACAGGGCTCCCAAATACCAGGCTCCCAATGTTCCGATACACACGGCAGGCATCGAGGTCCAAAATACATCTTTCGAAAGCAGGAGCAAAATGGAGGATGCCTCTGCCCCATTCACCTTACGGATGGCTATCTCTTTGCTGCGACGTTGCATCTCGTCATTGATATAGCCTATCAATCCCATCAAGGTAACAAAAAGGATGGTAATGGAGGCCATGAGAGCAACGCTACGGAAGTCGGACACAGTACTGAGTTGTAGTTCTATCGCTCGTGACTCGGGTACAAAGTTCAAGTCTCCCTCGGGCCAAATGGTCTTCATATCTTCATTGAGTTTCTTCAAATTCTCATCAAACGGCTCTTTCAATTTCACTTGCAGACAAGCACTAAAATCAGAACGGTATTGGAAGACAACCGGTTCCTCCGGTACAAATACAGGATTGGATGAGCGGAAGTCTTCCGTCACTCCCACAATAGTCCCCAATATTTCATCATTGTTACGCACTTGGCGTCCGATAGGGTTTTCTTCCCAACGCATAAATTCCAAGAATTTTTGATTGACTACGATTTCACCTTTCTGTTGCAGGTTACGGCCTTCTTTCAGTTTTATTCCCACAGACGAAAGATAGTCCTTATCAATCGAATTGCCCCGCATACTATATTGCTTTCCGCTTTCTGTAGATACCAAACAGCCACTCATTCCTTCATACAAAGGCAGACTGCTACTCGCAACAGATTCCACGTAAGGTAAATTTTGGAAGGTGGAACGTGCATTCTCCGGATTGCTGAAGTAATAATATGTAAAAGCCATACGCTCTGTACTGAATCCCCGGTCTATATTCGTCATGTGATTTGACTGCACCAATACAAGTGCCAACAATGCAAAGATAAATGCCGTGCCGGTAAATTGAATGAACAGCAACGGACGTTTCCAGCCTTTTTTGCCTTCGGTATATCTGCGGAAAACCTGTGTAACCGGAATCCTTGAGAACTGCAGTCCGGGCAGCACACCACCCACTATGAAGATAAACAGTACGGCACAGGCGGGAGCCCACAGATTCTCGTATGTAAACATGGCGCTTAGACTGGCGTCTGCCATCCTTTCAAGCGGTTCTTTAAAATTGAGCATCAGGAAAGCCATCAACAGAACAGAGATGAAAATAAGAATCCCTGTTTCCCACAAGAACATTTTCATGATTCCCCATCCTGACGCTCCATTGCACTTATGCACGCCAATGGTTTTGGCACGGCGGCTCAATGAGGAAATAGAAATCAGTACATAGTTCAATGTTACGGTAAACAGCAAGATAGCGGCCAAGATAAGTAATATCCAGATAATGCCCATACCGTCATAATTTCTGGCCAGTCTCAAATCAGAAAAAGGAATCAGGCGGAGCGACCAAGTATAATTGTTGTCTTTATCTTCTTGCGGAATATATTTCTCCAACATTTGGTCTATGCGGTTATTTATCGTTTCCATGTCAGAAGGATGGCGTAAGCGGATATAAGCATAATAGCTATCCCCTCCATTCCATCCCCAATAGTCCCATCCATATCTCAGTGCAGTAGCTAAAGGCACGATAACTCTCAAGTTATAGAACGTTGAGTTTTCCGGATAATCTTCATAGACACCCTTTATAGTCATGGGCATACCCTTATTGTATAATACCGTTTCACCTATAGGATTAGCTCCCGCAAACATTTCTTGTGCCAAGCTCCGACTGATAAATAGTATATCAGGATTTTTCATCTCCGAAGTTTGACCTTGCAATATTCTGGTTCTCATTGTCGTAAAGAAACAACTATCGGCCACTAATATCCCCGGACTGAAACGGACTCCGTCTTTATAAAGAGAACTTCCTCCCCACCAGAAATGTGTGGTTGTAACACTCTCTACTTCTTTGGGAAAACTTTCGGCTATGGCACCGGCCATGGGCCCCATGGTCATAAATCCAGTACTTTTCTCTCCATTATGGTTCCACTCAATCTGCACGGCAGCCAGACATTCGGAATCTTCATAACATGTATCATAATTAAACTCGAAGGCTTCGCGCGCGAATATTAAAATACTGACTGTCAAACCCAGAGTCAGCGAGACAATCTTTATAAGATTGGCCCCGCGTCCGTGAATCAATGTCTGAATTACATAATAAAGTTCTTTCATATTTTATTTTTTTGTTTTATTGTTCATCTTAAAAGGAGGGCCGCGTTTCGCAACGGAGCGCCCCGTTAAAGTGTATAAGAAACTTATGTTTCTATTCGTTCTCTGAAAGAATAATGCAGAAAACGTGCCAAAGTCATACTTTTCTATAAATAAGCATTTTAGTTATTTCACGACAGGCTAAGGGTGTCTAACTATTGGACAACAGTGTCTAATTATTAGACACTGCCTAGGAGGTTAGGTGCCAAATACTTATCTTTGTTTCCTCAATAAACAAAAAGATTATAGATATGCAAGGAACCATTATTGTGGTAGACGATAATAAAGGGGTGCTTTCTGCCGTCAAGTTATTGTTGAAGAACAACTTTGAACGTATCATTACCCTCACCTCACCTATCACGCTGCCTGCCGTGCTGCGTGAAGAGAATGTACAGGTGGTATTGCTCGATATGAACTTCAGTAGCGGACTCAATACCGGCAATGAAGGGCTTTACTGGTTGCACGAAATAAAAAAAATGCAACCCTCATTGCCTGTCGTGCTCTTTACTGCCTATGCCGACATTGACTTGGCTGTACGTGGTATAAAAGAAGGTGCGACGGATTTCATCGTAAAACCTTGGGATAACACCCGATTGGTGGATACACTGTCAGCCGCTTGCCGAAACAGTTCTAAGGGAAAGAAAAAAGCGGAACTCCACCGGGTGGTGTCATCTATGTATTGGGGCGAAAGCAATGCCATGAAACAGTTGAGGACACTGATAGAAAAGGTAGCCCAAACGGATGCAAACATCCTGATTACCGGAGAAAATGGTACTGGAAAGGAAATGCTGGCACGCGAAATTCATGCCCTTTCCGAACGATGCCGACGCAATATGGTGACAGTAGATATGGGGGCTGTTACCGAATCTTTGTTTGAAAGCGAATTGTTCGGGCATGTAAAAGGTTCGTTCACCGATGCACATTCCGACCGGCAAGGAAAATTTGAGGCGGCTCACGAAGGTACTCTCTTTCTGGATGAAATAGGTAATTTGCCTTATCACCTGCAATCCAAGCTCCTCACTGCCATTCAGCAGCGTAGTGTGGTGCGTGTGGGCAGCAATGAACCCATTCCTGTAGATATCCGTTTGATTTGCGCCACTAATTGCAATCTGGAGGAGATGGTACTCAAAGGCAGGTTTAGGGAGGATTTATTATACAGAATCAATACCATTCATATTGAAATACCGCCTTTGCGCGACCGAAAGGAGGATATTATCCCCCTTGCCGAACGGTTTATCGACCGTTTCTGCAAACAGTATGACAAAGGAAATATCATTCTTTCCTCCTCTGCGAAAGACAAGCTGCGCGAGCATCCCTGGTATGGAAATATCCGGGAATTGGAACACGCTATTGAGAAGGCGGTCATCATTAACGAAGATGGGATACTGAGTGACGAACATTTCCATTTTCCCCGCAAAGCCAGTACACCTCCTGCCGAAGCGACCGTCTCTACATTGGAGGAAATGGAGTTGCAGATGATTCAAAGAGCCATGGAAAAATGCAACGGAAATCTTTCGGCCGTAGCTGCACAATTGGGAATTACGCGTCAGACTCTATATAACAAGATGAAGAAATTTGGTTTATGATAAAAAAGATAACCGCTAGTTTTATTTTCCGTCTGCTTGTTGTCATTGCATTGACGGTAATGGGTGTATGGCTGTATATGCAGCATAACTGGCTATGGCTATGTATCGTTGTTCCCCTGTTTTTCATTTCAATATATTGGTTTCATCGCTTGTATACCTATAATACAAGAAAAGTGGCTTTTCTGCTCGAT
This sequence comes from uncultured Phocaeicola sp., assembly GCF_948499155.1. NCBI lineage: Bacteria > Pseudomonadati > Bacteroidota > Bacteroidia > Bacteroidales > Bacteroidaceae > Phocaeicola > uncultured Phocaeicola sp. Next base: position 108,855 of record NZ_CAOOSE010000009.1, read on the forward strand.
GCCATTGAGAATGACGACCCGGCTGTGCGATTCTACGAACATACCCCCGACAAAGACAATTCATTGGTCAACATGATGCTGAACCGCATTGCACGTATCTTGTATAACGTAAAACAGGAAACGGCGCAACGTGAAAAGTACTATGAGCTTATTCTTGACTTTGTAGAGACAGGTATTGTTGTACTGAACAGTAAAGGTTCTGTTTATCAAAAGAATAAGAAAGCAATGCAACTGTTGGGCATGGATGTCTTTACACATATCAAACAATTGTCCCGCATTTCTGACGAACTGAAAAGAGTGATGGAAGAAGCTCTTCCGGGAGATAAGTTGCAGGCACAGTTCAATACAGAACGCGGTACCATCCATTTGGCATTGCGTGTGTCGGGCATCCATATCAAGAATGAGGAGTTGCGCATTATTGCTCTCAGCGATATCAACCGTGAGTTGGACGAGCGAGAGATTGATTCATGGATTCGGCTTACCCGTGTCCTTACTCATGAGATTATGAACTCTCTTACTCCTGTCACTTCATTGAGCGAAACCTTATTGCAATTGCCGGGAGCAGAGAATGAGGAGATGCGCCAAGGGTTGGAAACGATTCACACGACAGGCAAAGGGCTGATTAATTTTGTGATGTCTTATCGCAAACTGACGCGTCTTCCTTCACCGGAACCTTCACTGTTCTATGTACGTCCCTTCCTCGAGAGAATGATAAAGCTGGCGCGTCACCAGCATCCTTGCCCTCATATCAGCATTTTCCTGCATGAAGCAGAAGACGATTTGATTGTCTTTGCCGACGAGAACCTCATTGCTCAAGTGGTGACCAACCTGCTTAAAAATGCCATTCAAGCAATTGGTAACGCAGCGGACGGACGGATTACCCTGAAAGCATATTGTGACGAGCAGGAAAGCGTACATATCGAAATTGCCAATAATGGTCCGGTTATCGACCCGGAAGCGGCTGAACAGATTTTCATTCCTTTCTTTACCACCAAAGAAGACGGAAGCGGAATCGGTCTGAGTTTAAGCAAACAGATTATGAGGCTTAGTGGGGGTACATTGACATTGTTGCCTTATAAGGAAGAGGGACAGGCTACCACATTCGCGCTGGTATTTAGTTGAAACCTTCCGGACATGGTTCGGATAAGGATATAAAAAAGGCTGTGTCGAAAGATATAAATATCCGGGACACAGCCTTTTCTTTATTCTGCCGGAACAAACCGGCAAACTATCTCTTAAGCTACTCTATCCAATTTCTTCATAATGCAGAACATAAACAATGCCGAAATCAGACACAGAATGATAAATACGCTCCATACTTGCCACAAGGGAAGTGTGGTACCCCACAACCATGAGCCTACGGCTGTCAGCATATTACCAATGGCAGTAGCTACAAACCAACCACCCATCATCATACCTTTATATTTGGGAGGAGCCACTTTCGATACAAATGAGATACCCATCGGAGAAAGTAACAATTCACCAAAGGTAAGTACCAGATAAGTAGAAATTAACCAGTTGGGAGATACTAAAGTAGCAGTACCGTCGGCCATTGCCGCAGCCTGTTCACCTGAACTGGGCAGACCGAAAGAACCTATAGCCATAATCAAGAAACCTACGGCAGCTACCAACATACCTAATGCAATCTTACGCGGTGCAGAAGGTTCTTTTCCTTTTCTAGCTAAATAACCGAACAAAGCAATAGATACCGGGGTAAGAGCTACTACAAAGCAGGGATTGAATTGTTGGAAAATAGGTGCGGCAACCGCTGTTGATTCGGGTAAAGTGCTGTATTTATAAATCAATCCGCCGACAGCTGCCATAATAACCAATGCAGAAATAGCCTTTCCTTTGCCTGTCTTGCTTTGTACCAGGCTGAAAAGAGCATAAACGATAAAGATACACAGTAACAGGTTAGTTACATCGAATGCCATACTTTCCAAACCGGTAGAACTTTTAGCTGTAAACTCGTCAGCAAACATAGTCAGTGTCAAACCATTCTGATGGAATGCCATCCAAAAGAAAATTACTACCGCAAATACCAGACAAAGTGCAATGATGCGTTCCTTTGTCTCAGCTGCTGATATTTCCTCACTTCCTGCCTTCTGGCTGCTCTTGCCTGCATCCTTACTACCACCCTCTACATGACGGAAAGTACTGCGGAATGCATAATAAATAGCGATGGAAAGAATCAGGGAAACACACGCAACAGCAAAAGCAAAGTGATAAGAAGCTCCTTCACTGACTCCCAATGAATTTTGAGCATATTTCATAATTTCAACAGCAGCAGTCGGGGCAAAAAGAGCACCGATATTGATAGCCATATAGAAAATAGAAAAAGCAGAGTCGCGTTTAGCTGCATATTCCGGAGCATCATACAGGTTTCCGACCATTACCTGCAAGTTTCCTTTAAACAAACCGGTACCGCAACTGACAAGCAGCAAAGCGCCACCCATACCGGCAACAGCCAGGGTTCCGCTACCTAACGGCAAAGAGAGGAACAAATATCCCAGAAACATGATGATAATACCGATAGTCACCATTTTGCCATAACCGAAACGGTCGGCCATGATACCGCCCAAAAAAGGAAGGAAATAAACTAATCCCAAAAAAGTACCATAAATAGCTCCTGATACCTCCGGAGAAAATCCAAAATTCGCTTTCAGGAATAATACAAAAACTGCAAGCATTGTGTAATAACCAAAGCGTTCGCCGGTATTGGCGAGAGCTAATGCGTATAAGCCTTTAGGCTGTCCTTCAAACATAAGTAATAAGATTTATAATTAATAGTTAATATTGATTTTTTGCAAAGATATAACTTTTAGTCAATCTGAAAAAAAAAGAACCACGAAAGTGGCTCTTTTTGTATGATTATTCGATGAAAAGGGATGTTATTTCCGCTTTGGCTTCTTTAATAAGGTCATCGGGAGCTATTTTTATTTGTAATCCCCGTATGCCGGCACTGATATAAATAAACGGATATTCAGTGCACGTTTCATGTATATAGGTGGGAAAGTGTTTTTTCATGCCGATGGGAGAACAGCCGCCACGGATATATCCCGTCAAAGGCAATAGTTCTTTCATCGGAATCAAGTCACATTTTTTATTGCCCGATACCTTGGCAGCCAATTTTAAGTCTACTTCATGTTCTCCGGGGATAACACAGACAAAATAACCTGTTTTGTCTCCGTGAAGTACCAAAGTCTTAAATACTTGTTCTATATTTTCTCCCAAACTGGCAGCCACATGAACGGCGCTCAAATCGTTTTCGTCCACCTCATAAGGAATAAGTTCATAAGAAATCTTAGCCTTATCAAGCAAACGGGCTGCATTTGTCTTTGCTATTTTCTCTTTCATACCGGATAATCTTAATGCTTTAATTCTTCTTTAATAAATTGAGGTGTATAGCCTTTCTTGCTCTTGGCTACCTCTTCGGGGGTTCCTGTAGATAGAAGTTGTCCTCCGCCACGTCCTCCTTCCGGCCCCATATCTATGATATAATCCGCCAGTTTAATGACATCCAGATTATGCTCGATAACGATAACCGTATTTCCTTTGTCCACTAATCTGTCGAGCACGGTCATCAGTACACGGATATCTTCAAAGTGCAGACCGGTGGTGGGTTCATCCAATATATATAAAGTTTTTCCCGTATCGCGTTTGGAAAGCTCTGTTGCCAGTTTCACACGCTGGCTTTCTCCGCCTGACAAGGTGGTGGAAGGTTGTCCCAACTTGATATACCCCAGCCCTACTTCCTGCAAGACTTTTATCTTATTCAGAATCTGCGGTACGTTCTCGAAGAACTCTACAGCCCGGTTAATAGTCATATCCAGCACATCAGCAATGGATTTTCCCTTAAAGCGAACTTCCAACGTTTCACGGTTATAACGTTTGCCGTGACATACTTCACATGGGACCAAGACATCCGGCAGAAAATTCATTTCAATGGTCTTGTAGCCGTTACCACCACAAGCCTCGCAACGCCCTCCGGCCACATTGAACGAAAAACGTCCCGGTTTATAGCCGCGTATCTTCGCTTCGGGCAGATTGACAAAAAGATTTCTTATATCCGAAAATACTCCGGTATACGTTGCCGGATTGGAACGGGGTGTTCGTCCCAAAGGAGATTGGTCTACGTTCACCACCTTATCTATATTTTCCAGTCCTTCTATGCTGTCGTAGGCCAACGGGTCTTGCAAGGAACGATAAAAATGCTGAGACAGGATAGGTTGCAGGGTGTCATTGATTAAGGTGGACTTTCCACTACCCGACACCCCTGTCACACAGATAAGTTTTCCCAATGGAAACTCTACATCCACATTCTTCAGGTTGTTTCCTCTCGCACCTTTCAGCCATAAGGATTTTCCGTTTCCTGCCCTTCGTTCAGACGGAATCTCTAGTTTCATCTTGCCATTCAGATACTGAGAAGTCAGTGTGTCTGTCTGAAGCATCTCCTGCGGGGTTCCGGCAAATACAACCTCTCCTCCCAAACGGCCGGCTTTCGGCCCCATGTCTACCACATAGTCTGCAGCCAACATCATATCCTTATCATGTTCCACCACAATGACAGAGTTGCCTGTGTCCCGAAGTTTCTTCAATGAATTGATAAGCCGCAGGTTATCGCGTTGATGCAGTCCGATACTCGGTTCGTCCAAAATATAAAGAACATTCACCAATTGGGAACCGATTTGGGTTGCCAGACGAATGCGCTGACTCTCTCCTCCCGAAAGTGATACCGATGTCCGGTTCAGCGACAGATAGTCCAGCCCCACATCAAGCAAGAAACGCAAACGTGTACGAATTTCCTTTAATATCTCACTCGCAATTCTGCGCTGTTTATCTTCCAGAAACTCATCTACCGTCATCAGCCAGTCATACAACTCATTGATGTCCATACTGGCCAATTCATAGATATTCTTATCGTGTATGCGGAAGTGCAATGCTTCCTTATTCAATCTGGCTCCCTTACATTCGGGACACACATCAGTCTTGGCAAACTGCTCCGCCCATTTCTGTGCTGTGGCAGAAGCATCTTTCTCCTGCATCATCTGTATGTACTTCACTATTCCTTCATACGTCACAAAATAGTCGGAGGAAGTATGGATGAGGCTGCTTTTTATCTTAATCCGCTCATCGGAACCATAAAGAATTTCATCAATGGCTTCGTCTGTCAAGTCCTTGACTGGGGTCTTTATACTGAAATCATATTTCTCAAGCAATGCTTCTATCTGCCAGAATATCATTGCATTTTTATACTTGCCCAAAGGAGCTATGGCACCTTCATAAATAGATAATTCGCGGTCAGGAATCACTTTGTCCACATCGATAAGGTTGACATACCCCAATCCTTTGCATCGCGGACAAGCCCCTTGCGGGGAGTTGAACGAAAAATTGTGTGGAGCAGGTTCTTTGTAGGACAATCCTGTAACCGGACACATCAGGCGCTTGCTGTAATGGCGCAGCGTTCCTGTTTCCGCATCCAATATCATAATCAGTCCATCCCCCTGTTGCATGGCGGTAGCGACACTTTGTTTCAAGCGTTTCTCGTCCTTTTCATTTACAATCAGCTTATCAATGACAACCTCTATGTCATGATTCTTATAACGGTCGAGTTTCATGCCGTGAACAATCTCACGCACTTCGCCGTCCACACGCACATACAAATAGCCTTTCTTCCGCACTTGTTCGAAGAGTTCTTTATAATGACCTTTACGTGTACGCACCAGCGGAGCCAGCATAAAAATCTTCTTGCCTTGATAATCCTTATGAATCAGTTCAAGAATTTGTTCTTCGGTGTACTTCACCATTCTTTCTCCCGACAGATAAGAATACGCAATACCTGCACGGGCAAACAGCAAGCGGAGATAGTCATACACTTCGGTGGTTGTTCCTACGGTAGAACGCGGATTTTTATTCGTTGTTTTCTGCTCAATAGAAATCACCGGGCTCAATCCCGTAATCTTGTCTACATCAGGACGTTCCATTCCACCCAGAAAATTACGGGCGTATGCAGAGAATGTTTCTATGTATCTGCGTTGTCCCTCAGCAAAGATAGTATCAAACGCCAATGATGATTTACCGCTACCGCTAAGTCCGGTTATCACAGTCAGGCTGTTACGTGGAATTTCTACATCTATATCTTTTAAATTATGCACACGGGCACCGTATACATTAATCAATTCTTTGTCTTCAATCATATATTTATGCTTTCAGCTACTTTTGATAGGCAAAATTAATGCTTCTGAACGAAATAATTAATTAAAAAGCCTAATATTATTTGCTATTCTTTCTATATAATGTGAATAAAACAGTTTTTTTTGTACTTTTGCCCCTCAGTATAATCAACACACTACAAATGAAATTTATTCAAGCATTATATCTGGTCGCAGCTTTGTCTGTCGCTCCTGTCGGAATGATGGCTCAGACGCATTCCTCCAACAGCTATTTTCTGCACACCATCACTAAAGGGCAGAGTTTATATTCGATAGCCAGTATGTATAACGTTACTACTGCCGACATCATTAAACTGAATCCGGGAAGTTCCGAACAAATAAAAGCCGGTGAAACGTTGAAGATTCCGCAGAAGAACACAGGAAGCGAACAACAAACGTTCCATACCATTCAGGCGGGAGAAACTCTTTATAAACTTACGCAGCGATATGGTGTCACAGCACAACGTATATGTAAGGCCAATCCGGGACTGAGTGCGGAAAACTTCCGTATCGGACAGGTTATTGTTATCCCTGCACAAACAGAAAGCAGCGAAGAGACAATTATCAATGAAGTTAAATCAGCCGAAACTGTTCCCCCCGCTTCCACCCCTTTAAAGCCCAAATGCAGGGATATGCATCGGGTGGAAAGAAAAGAAACGATATATAGCATCAGCCGGCTATATGGTATAACGGAAGCCGAACTGATTGCGGCCAATCCCGAACTCCGCACAGAGAAGCTTAAAAAAGGAAAGTTCTTGTGCATCCCCTATGCGTCTGCCGGAAGCACTCCAAAGGGACAAGGACAACCGGTGTCGCCGACCGTTATCCCGACCGATGACGAACTCTTTGACAAGAGCAAGAAGGAAAATCCTAAGATTTCTACTATAAAAGCAGCCGTTATGCTTCCGTTTATGGCCGACGGCAGCGGTAATCGTGATGAACAAATCCGTATGGTAGAGTACTATGAGGGTTTCTTGATGGCAGTAGACAGTTTGAAAGAAAAAGGTGTTTCCATTGATTTATACACTTATGATACATACAATAACACCTCGTCGATAAAATCCATTCTTGCCAAAGACGAGATGAAGAACATGAATATCATCTTTGGCCCTGCCTACCCGGAACAGGTTAAACCGGTAGCCGATTTTGCCAAGAAAAATAATGTCCGTCTGGTGATTCCATTTACTTCAAAGGGTAATGAGGTATTCAATAATCCGTCCATTTATCAGATTAACACACCTCAATCCTATCTCTATTCGGAAGTATATGAGCATTTTACCCGCAAATTCACTAATGCCAATGTGATTTTCCTGGATGCAGAGGATGGCGATAAAGACAAAGCGGATTTTATCAAGGGGCTGAAAGAAGAATTGAAAAGCAAACGCATCCCTTTTACTGAACTAAAAGGTGCGGCCATTACCCCCGAATCATTGAAGGAAGCCATGAACACTATTTTGGACAATGTATTTATTCCGACTTCCGGCACAAACATTGCGCTGATTAAATTATTGCCGCAGTTAATTGTTACCCTGCGTGACAATCCTGATTATCGGATGCAATTATTCGGCTACCCCGAATGGCAAACTTACACCAACGACCATTTGGCCAGCTTTTATGAGTTGGACACTTACTTCTATTCTTCTTTCTATACTAACAATTTGTTCCCCGAAGCTATCCAGTTCTCTTCTGCCTATCGCAAATGGTATAGCAAGGATATGTCGAACACATTCCCCAAATATGGCATGTTAGGATTTGACACAGGGTATTTCTTCCTGAAAGGATTATCACAATATGGAAGCAACTTGGAGGATAAACTGAATAAAGTGATTGTCACCCCTATCCAGACTGGCTTTAAATTTGAACGCGTAAATAACTGGGGAGGCTTTATCAACCGGAAAGTGTTCTTTGTCCATTTTACGAAAAACTATGAATTGATTAAACTCGATTTTGAATAATGAAGAACTATAAATATATAGGCATATTGGTGCTGGCATGGCTATTCACTTTGCCGGCAGTTGCACAGTTGGGTGAAGAACGACATAACTTTGCAGTCGGAATAAATGGAGGACTGAACATGAACTCAGTCAGTTTTGACCCCAAAATTAAACAGAACACCTTGAACGGCATGGAAATGGGGGTCACTCTGCGCTATATGTCTGAAAAATACTTCAAGATGATGTGTGGGGTGCAGATGGAAATCAATTACTCACAACGCGGTTGGAGTGAAAAGATTGAGGATGGTTCTGAAAACACATACAGCCGCACCATGAACTATGTTGAGATTCCCCTTTTTGCTCACCTCGCTTTCGGAAAAGATGCATTGAACCGCGGGGTGAAGTTCTTCATAAACATGGGACCTCAAATCAGTTTCTTTTTAAGCGATAAAGAGAAAATGAGCGATAACTGGGACACTTCCAGTCGTCCCAATGGCGTGACAGAACAATACGGTAAGGCTGTAGAAAACAAATTCGATTATGGTATTGCAGCCGGTGCGGGACTGGAATTGAGCACAGGTATCGGGCACTTTCTGTTGGAAGGACGCTATTACATGGGGTTGGGCGACTTCTATAAAAGTACAAAGAAAGATTACTTCGGCCGGTCTGCCCACTCCTATATAGGTGTGAGGGCGGCCTATCTATTCGACATAACCAAATAAAGCAGGCCCTTATTCGGAGAGGTTTCTTCAACGGACAAAAGCCTGCCTCCTAACACGTATATATGTGTGGCCTGATGCGTACGTACGTGTGAAGTCAAAACAGGTTCTTTGTTTACAACCAGCCAATCTCACAAAAGATTTTTAAAGGAATAACAGCGATAATTATTTTTTCAGATTTCCACATTTTTTCTCTATCAATAGACTATGCTCATCGATTAATCTATTGATACTATCGTTAGGAAGTTTGAAAAATGTAGAGTCAATACTATACAGCTGGGTAAACAAACATCTGCAATACTCTTTGGCTTGTATTGTATCTACTCCTCTTTCTGCCATGACTTTTACAAATGCCGCAACATTCTTATCTAAATGTTTTTCAAAAAGAACAGTATTACTTTCCTTTTTATTATTACATCCGCATACAAATGAAGCCAGCACTAAGCATATCAACAATATCTTTTTCATAAATTATCCGATTTTATTCATATTCATGCCAAGAGAAAAGCCAGTACCACCGTCATCCCAAATACAACCGGAACATCCACATGTACAACTTGGTGGAAGTGGGGAGCCACTGCCATAATTCATATTAGATTCAGGAAAAAGGCATCCTTCTGGACCTGTTGTCTCATAAAAACATGAAGGAGGGAAGAAGCCTGTTCCTTCAACTTTTTTTATTACCTTGTCAGACAAACGAATTTTTTCTAAACTCTTAATCTTTTTCATATAATCGAATATTTAATGGTTCACGATAATTTAAAAAAGTTCTCTTTGGAAGATTAAGCATAGCACTTTCTAGTTTCTCATATAGCTCATCTTTATTTAATAGCATGATATATTTTTTCAATTGCAGACAAATATTTTTTCTCACAACTTCACATTCGTCTTTATTAGGTAAATGAAATTTTCCATCATTCAAAAGAGCCGCTGGACATATTCCACAAAAATGTACAGCCCAACAACTATGACATTTTCCATTCCTTATTACGTGATAATACTGTGAATAAAATCGTTTTATTCTATTTAATGATATTCCAGTGCTAACATCACCTAATTTAAATGAATAATCAGACTTATTACATATGTGAATATCACCACTAACAGAAACAAAAATATTATCGACTCCCGCTGGACAAGTTAACCATTTTTTATAGATGCAACATGATTGGGAATTTTCATACGCTATTTTACTGTCTAATGCAAACAAATTTTCAATTTCATTCAAAATTCCTTTTTGAATTTTGAAAAATTGCACAAGATTTTGAACTGGCATGCTATTAAGTTGGTTCAATAACAAATCAAAATCTGCTAACTCTTTTTTTTCATTTATTCGTTTTCTTTTCCCTGGAAGATATTGATTCTTCACCTTTTGTGGATAGAGTTGAAAATTTAAGACCTTTGAATCCAATGTATATATACCATATGTTTTTATAATTGAATTCACGCCCTGATTTCCTCTAATATTATTAGCCAATACCGCTTGTATGACCACATATTTTCTACAATATTCAGGTGCTTTTTTTATAAGAATATCAATATTATGGCTGACACGAGAAAAAGAGCCTTTATTATTAGCAAAAACTCTATTTTTGTCATGTTCCTTTTCACCACCATCCAAACTAATAAATAAATAAATTTTACCAGATATAAGAAAATCTAAAATTTCATCATTTACTATTGTAAAATTTGAAACGACAGAATATACAAAGTTGTCTTTTTCTATTCCATATTCATGCCACGGCAATGACTCTATATAGGCTTTACTTTTTTTTATTAACTCAAAGTTAGTAAAGGGTTCTCCTCCCCACCACGATATCCATTTGAAACTCTTTTAAAAGCATTTGTATATATCAAGTAATAATAGTCAACAGCCTTTTTCATTGTTAAATCATCCATTTCAATTTCACTATGATGGCGTTCCGACAACTGATTACTAAAAAGGCAATATTTACATCTTAAAGTACATTTTTCCGTAACCTCTATCGTAAATTTTCTCGGGATATATTCTTCAAATTTATTAAGAACTAAATTTTCTATCTCATTTTCATTAGGCACAATCTGTTGAAATACAGACGGCTTAAAATTTTGTTTTATTCTTCCAATTATAATATTTTTTTTTCATCTTCTCTCTCGCTCAAAAGAGTTAACGAACATGTTTTCGCATCATAAACAAATAGTTTTCCACAAACATTCATTATCCTAACAGAAGGATATTCATTATTTAAATATGATATATATTCATTTTTCCCCATAATAACTTATCTCTGATACTATACATTTCTATTCTTAATTCATCTATAAGGCCATCTTAATCTAAATGAAGATGATTCACATAGTTCATTCGATAATCAGGAATATATTTCATACTTGGGAATAAGTTCATTTTTCCATGTTAGTTTAAGATATTGCAATATTATAAAAAAGAAATAACACAAGCAAGAAAAATAGAATCTATTTATTCGCATTATCACCATCCTATCCCCTATACGTGCAAATTTATACGTATATACGTGTAACCCGATGCGTATATATGTGTAGGCTTATGCATACGTACGTGTAGGCCTGCACCACCGTATGTGTTTCAAGCGGTCTCTTTTTAACTTTTATTGCCATTACATTTGAAACAAAAAGTTAATATTCCTCGTCTAATTCAATAAACAGTATGATTGGTTTCTGACTAAGAAGACACGAAAAAACTACATTATGAAGAAAATTAGTATTTTAATGGCCGGATGCTTGTTGTCAAGTATATGCTATGCACAACAGATACGCATATCCGGCAAAGTATTGGAAGCAAACACAAAACAGGCGGCTATAGCAGCCAATGTGGTTCTGCAGACAAACGACTCAACCTTCGTCAATGGTGCTGCAACCGACAGCAAAGGACTCTTCCGAATCGATAAAGTAACGGAAGGCAACTACAAATTAATCATTTCCGCCATCGGTTTTGAGAAAAACATCATTGACTTGCAAGGCCTCTCCCAATCTGTCGATGTGGGGACAGTGGAATTGGAAGAAGCCTCTCAACAACTGGGAGAAGTAACGGTTTCCGCCACCAATGTGGTCAGCAAATTTGATAGAAAACTAGTGTTCCCCAACAAACAACAGGTTAACGCTTCAAATAACGGTGTCGATTTATTACGCAATCTGATGCTCCCACGGCTGAATGTCAATCCATTGGATGGCGGTGTTTCTTTAAACGACGGAAGTTCTGTACAACTGTGTATCAACGGACGTAAAGTAGGGAAAGAGGAAATCCAGGCACTTATCCCATCCGACATTCTCCGAATCGAGTACCTGGAAGACCCCGGATTACGTTACGGCAATGCAGGTGCCGTAGTAAACTACATCGTCCGCCGTTATGAACTTGGAGGTTCCGTCAGTATCTCGGCCCAACAATCTCCATACGTCATGTGGGGTAATTATAATGTTTCGGGAAAAATGAATTATAAGAAGTCTGAATTCGGAGTATGGTATGGTGCCTATCCGCACAAATTTGAAAATGCCTGGCGCACCAATGAAGAAACGTTTGTAAAAGAAGACGGCACCTCCCTGCACCGGATGGAAGAAGGTATTCCCGATGCCACTTCGGAATACGGACAATGGGGCGGTATCAGCTACAACTTGCAGGAAGCGAATAATTATATGCTGAACGCATCCGTCGGATTTTGGAATGAAAACAAACCGCGGGTCGGCTTCCACAGCCAATTGTACACCCGGGAATATCCTGAGTTGGCAACAGAAAGACTTGATTTTGCCCACAACCGCAACAGTCGTCCCTGGTTCGATATATATTTTCAGAAAGAATTGAAGAACAAACAGTTTCTGGCATTGAATGTTGTGGGAACATATATTGGCAGTCATAACCGTCAAAGCTATCAGGAAATCCTTGATGATGAGTTTGTTGCCGACTACTTCTCAGGCGTGCAGGGCGATAAATACTCCATCATTGCAGAAGGAATCTATGAAAAGACGTTCAAGAAAAGCCGTTTCAGTTCGGGAATCAAGCACACGCAAGCCTACTCGGACAATGAGTATAGCGGAACCCTGAACTATAACACCCAGATGAAACAGGCCGACACATACGCCTATGCGCAATACAGCGGAAAATGGAAGAAGATGAATTATATGCTGGGAGCAGGTGTCACCCGTTCTTGGTACCAACAAATAGGTCTGGAAGACTATGAGACTTACCAATTCAATCCACGCTTCAGCCTGAGTTATACATTTAATGAAGAATTCTATGCCCGCATGAATGGCAGTCTGAACAGTAACGAGCCTTCATTGTCCCAGTTGAGCGCTGTCGACCAGTTGATAGATTCATTGCAAATCAGACGTGGAAATCCTGATTTGAAACCATATAACAACTATCGGCTCAAACTGACATTGGGATATAATAAGAAGAAGGTACAAATAAATTGGTATACCAGCTATCGCAATGCACCTGATGTTATCATGGAACAGACTTATCGTGAAAACGGGAAATTCATACGCAGTTAATGCCAACCACCATCGCTTCCAGTCTTTGGAAAACGAACTCTCTGTTCGTGTGGGAATGCTTTGGGATGTACTTCAATTAAGGGGAAGCACAGGGCTAAGCCGCTATTGGAGCAACGGAACGGATTATAACCATACCTATACGAATTGGTATTATGAATTAGAAGCTACCGCTATGTACAAAAGGTTTATGGGATACTTTATGATACAGAGCAACCGCAACAGTTTCTTTGGCGAAAGTCTGAGCAGTGGGGAAAACCTGCATATTCTGATGTTGCAATATCGCCTGGGCAGAGTCAATCTGGGAGCGGGAATCATCAATCCTTTCTCTGATAATTATAAGCGTGAACAGGAAAACAGAAACCGATATGCCGGTTCCAGGGGAGCATGGCATGTGAAAGAATCGGCTCACCTGGCTTTTGCAACTTTCTCTTATAACTTCAGTTTCGGACGCAAATATCAAAGTAAGGATAAAAAAATCAGCAATAGTGACACTGATGCCGGTGTATTATAAAAAATATGCTCTATTATTATAAGGGGTTGTGTCAAAACTAAACCGGCCTATCCAATCTCAGCTGTAGGGGCAGGGTTTGCCTGCACGAAGACACAAAGCAAACTGTTTTCGGGCGAGCGAACCTCGCCCCTACGAACGAAACGACAGCATTATCCACGTTTTTTTGACACGACCCCTTATAATATTCTTCAGTCAAATGAAGGAATCATTATCTCAAACGGTCATAAGCCTTCACCAGAACCTCATCCTTACCGATAGCACGAATAGCCAGCCAATTCAAAACAATAGCGATAAAAGGCAGACACAGAGTCCACGAAGCAGAGAAGGTCATGCTGTCATTCTTCAACATAAAGATGAAAGTGACCAGTGTAGCATAATAACCTACCAGCAAGATAGTGCTGAAAATAGTCATACGAATCTGCAACATACGTTTCTTAAACATAAATATCGTAGTGAAAGAAAGTAATGCGGCTACCACCAGAATGGCAAACATGGCCCATGGAGCATAATCCTTTGCACCGTCAGCAGAGATAATGCACAGATTAGTAAACTTTGAGACACTGTAATCTTCAGCAATATAAGCTCCTACCGGAGTGCACATACAAACGATGAGCAGAATGGTAACTACCAATAAATAAACAGATTGAATGCGTTGTATCATAATAAAAATCTTTTAATAACGGTTATACAAAAAAGAAGGCCGCTTCAGTGAAACGGCCTTTAGGGAAAGAACCTTTTATTGTAATTTCTCTTTTTCTTTGGCTGGGTTACGATAGTAAACCTTACCTTCTTCGTATTCCTGAGCGGCAATCAAAGTCGGCTTCGGCAACTTTTCGTAATAACGGGAGATTTCGATTTGTTCCCTGTTTTCAAAGACTTCTTCCAGGTTATCATTGTATGAAGCGAATTCTTGCAATTTCTTTGAAAGGTCATTCTTCATCTCAACACCAATCTGGTTGGCACGTTTGCCAATGATAGCAACGGTTTCATATACATTGCCCGTGTCTTCACACAGTTCCACCATGTTGCGGGTAATGGTATTCGTCGGAGCGTTTGTCTTCTTGTAATCCATAATTTCTTATTTAGTTTTTTATTCGTTAAGTTCCTTCACATATTTTTTGGCATCCTTATAGATGTTTTCCACCTCTTTCATATATTTACTTTCGGGGAATTCATTCTTAAAGGCATAATATTCATCAATGGCATCACGCATACGCTCTTCTTTCTTTTCTTCCACACTCTCCTTGGCCATATCATATTTGGCACGCAAAAGCAGGATAGAAATATCTTCGCGCATCTTGGTATAAGGATAGTCCTTTAAAGCATTCTGAGCAGTAACGATACATGCCAGATAGTTATTTCCGGTAGTGCTATATGAGCTGTTTCCCGTATAAGAACCCAAATCATAATACAATCGGGCTGCCATATAATCTTTCATCACCAACTTATCCTGCAAGTCGAATATCATTTGCTGTGCTTCCTGATGACGGCTGCTGGCAGGGAAATATTCCATAAACATCTGCAACTCCTGAATGGCCTTATAAGTGCTGGTTTGATCCAAACGAGGTTCCGGTGTATCCAGAAACAATGCTTTCCCCGAATAAAAACGAGCCTGCTCGGTATAAGTTCCACGAGGATATGTATTATAATAGGTGGAGAAATAATGCGATGCCGTTATAAAGTCACCCTGATTATAATATGTCATTCCTAACATATAAAGGGATTCTTCAGCCTTATCGGTTCCTTTCAGAATCGTTATCAACTCTTCCAGAATTGCCGCAGCTTTTGTATTCTGCCCCTTGCCAAAGTAACTTTTGGCTGCTTCGTACTTATATTCGTAGTCCGTGCTTTTTAGAACTTTGTTGTATTCTCCGCATGATGTTAATACACTGCCGGAGACAAGAGCTATAATGATATATTTTTTCATCTTATTCAAATAATTGCGCAAATTTACGCCTTTCCACCGAAAAATACAACTGTTATATGTTTTTTAATACTAAAAAGTCGACCAATCCTGTTTTTTTCAGGATGTATACGTGTTATAAGAGAAAATAACTGTAATTTTACAGCTTAGTCTTTATAAACATGGAATTATGAATTTTGAACTGATTTCTGATTATCAACCGACCGGTGACCAACCTGATGCCATCGCCCAACTGACAGAAGGCATATTGGAAGGGGTGCCTGCCCAGACACTTTTGGGTGTGACAGGTTCCGGCAAGACGTTTACCATTGCCAATGTCATTAAAAACATCAATAAACCGACACTGATATTAAGCCATAACAAAACGCTTGCGGCACAGTTGTATGGAGAGTTTAAGAGCTTTTTTCCTAATAATGCGGTGGAGTATTACGTGTCTTATTATGATTACTATCAGCCTGAGGCCTACCTTCCGTCCAGCGATACCTACATTGAGAAGGACTTGCAAATCAACGAAGAGATTGACAAGCTCAGGCTGGCAGCCACTTCCGCCCTGCTCTCCGGCCGTAAGGACGTGGTGGTGGTCTCTTCTGTATCGTGCATTTACGGTATGGGGAATCCTTCTGATTTCTATAATAATGTCATCGAAATCAAAAAGGGTAAATTACTGGACCGCAATGTATTTCTACGCCGTTTGGTAGACAGTCTTTATGTTCGTAATGATTTGGAACTGAATCGCGGCAACTTCCGTGTGAAAGGAGATACTGTGGACATTTACCTGGCATACAGTGACAACCTGCTCCGTGTGATGTTTTGGGATGATGAGATTGACAGTATTGAAGAAGTGGATCCTATTTCCGGCATACGCCTCGCTTCTTTTGATGAATACAAGATTTATCCTGCCAATCTTTTTATGACCACCAAAGAAAGCCAATTGCAGGCAATCTATCAAATAGAGGATGATTTGGCGAAAGAGGTGGCTAAGTTTGAAGAAGAAGGCAAGTCTTATGAAGCGAAACGCCTTTATGAACGTGTCACTTATGATATGGAAATGATACGTGAATTGGGGCATTGCTCAGGCATAGAGAATTATTCGCGCTATTTTGACGGTCGTGTAGCCGGTACGCGCCCTTACTGTCTGCTGGATTTCTTTCCCGACGATTTTCTGATTGTCATTGATGAAAGCCATGTCAGTGTGCCTCAGATTCGCGCCATGTATGGTGGCGACCGTGCACGCAAGACCAATCTGGTGGAATATGGTTTCCGGATGGAATCTGCATTTGATAACCGCCCGCTAAAGTTCGAGGAGTTTCAAGAATTGGCAAAACAAGTCGTTTATGTCAGTGCCACTCCCGCCGATTACGAGTTGATGCAAAGCGAGGGAGTTGTGGTGGAGCAGGTAATCCGCCCGACAGGATTGCTTGACCCCATCATCGAAGTACGTCCCAGTATGAACCAAATCGATGACCTGATGGAAGAGATTCAGCAGCGTATCGAAAAAGAAGAGCGCGTATTGGTCACTACACTGACCAAACGCATGGCGGAAGAGCTGACCGATTACTTGTTGCGCCATGACATCAAGTGCAATTATATCCACAGTGATGTGGATACGTTGGAGCGGGTGAAAATTATGGATGAATTGCGTCAGGGAGTATATGACGTATTAATTGGTGTCAACCTGCTTCGTGAAGGTCTTGATTTGCCGGAAGTGTCTTTGGTGGCTATATTGGACGCTGATAAAGAAGGTTTCCTTCGGTCTCACCGCTCATTGACACAGACAGCCGGACGTGCTGCCCGTAACATCAACGGAAAAGTCATCATGTATGCTGACCGCATCACCGAAAGCATGCAAAAGACCATTGATGAGACCAACCGCCGCCGCGAAAAACAATTGGCTTACAATGAGGAGCACGGTATTACTCCGAAGCAGATTAAACGTGCACGTAATGCGGCTCTTCTGGGCGCAGGAAATACCAATGCCGATGATGAAGTAAAAATACCGAAAGCATACGTTGAGCCATCCAACGGCAGTATTGCCGCCGATCCGGTTGTTCAGTATATGTCTAAGCCTCAAATGGAGAAGGCTATAGAACGTACACGGAAACTGATGCAGGAAGCTGCCAGGAAACTGGATTTTATCGAAGCTGCCCAATATAGAGATGAGTTGCTGAAAATGGAAGAAATGATGAAGGAACGTTGGTGAGATTAGAATCTCACCATTAGTTCCATTACGAATTTATCTTGTTCCGATTCTTTAGCCAGGGACAGGTCGTCATAGAAGTACTTTTCATAATTGATACGCAAATCTGCCTGAAAAGCCTTGCCGAAGCTCAGGGTCACACCGCCGGTCAGACGTTGACGGGAATAGTCTGTGATATAAAGTTGTCCTTCTTCATTGGCAACGCCGTTACTATGATCGCCCATACTGTCATATCGGCCCAAGAAAGAGATTTTCTTAAACAACCCCTTTTTGATAGGCAGGTCATAATTTACAAAGCCATTAAAGGCGTGCACATCTTTAAAAGCATTGTGGGCATACGTTTTATATAAGTATTCCACCTCAAAATGCCAATTGGAGAATTTATAGTAAGTACCGATGTCATACATATAGATACTGTTCTTATCCGGGTGTATTTTCTGAGTACTTAAGGTAAGGTTGTAGCCTTTCCATGGCATTAATTGAAGTTTGGCTGAATAGTTCAGCGTGTTATGCCATTCTTTTTGTTGAGTCAGTCCCGAGCCGTTGAACAGTCCAGCTTCCAGCTTCATGGGCCAACTGCCGTTTAAAGCGAGGGCTCCTGTGGCCCCCACGTCACGCACATTTCCCACTTGTTTGGCTATGAAGGACCGATTGGCAAAATATTGCTGATGCGGAGAGCGATGGGCATCAATAGTAAACGGAACACGCATCTGCCCCATTGTCAGGTTCCATGTATCATTAGGGACGAAGCGGGCATACGCATCCAGCATTTTAATGCTGCCTTCATCCGATAAATCGATTTCTGCTTTATATGCAATAACCGGCAACACTTTTCCATCCAGACTGACACGAGCGTTTCTTACCTGAAAACGCTGCATGCCTGTAGTGGTCTGAAGCTCGTATTTACTACGGATAGTCCCATGAATCTTAGGAAGATATTCCTTGGGAATCGTTAGTTGCGCACCTGCGGTTGCTATACTTAAGGCTGTAAAGACAGCGGCTGCGAGTGTTCTTCTCATCTTTGTTATTAATGTGACTTTTTGTTTTCGAGTGCAAAGATAGAGAACCGGTATATCTGCAATGTGTCATTCATGTTACAAATATGTTTCAATCGAAACCTCTCGGACACGCCATTGCCCCACCAATACTGCCGGAAGGATTATTCGATGATTCGGGCCGTTTCAACTTTCTCCAAACGGGCACGCAGCTTCCCCATCATAGACCGACGGATACGGAGCTTCATCAGGCAATCCATATCGTATGACTGTTCCAATATTTCCGGTTCCTCTTCTTTTACGATACGCATGATGTCATTCATAAAAGGATATTCAAAAGCAACGGAAATATCATCATCCACCGTTTTTTCTATTATGGTGGCATTGGCTATCGCCTCTGCTGCCGCAGCTTTATAGGCAACGATTAATCCGCTTGTCCCCAGTTTGATGCCACCAAAGTATCTCACTACAATAATAAGAATGTCAGTCAGCTCATTCGAATTTATTTGTCCCAAAATGGGTTTTCCCGCTGTACCTGACGGTTCTCCGTTATCATTGGCACGAAAGTCTTTTCTTTCATGTCCAAGCATGTAGGCATAACACACATGACGTGCATCATAGTATTTTTTTTGATAGGTATCAAGATGCTGTTTTATCTCTTCAACGGTATGCACAGGAATGGCAATAGCTATAAATTTACTTCTCTTCTCAGTATAAATACCTTCGGCTACACCGGTTATCGTTTTATATGTATCTTCTTGTATCATCAAAGGAAATCATTATCATTGGAAAAATATAAAAACTACAACACATATCGGGCTATCCATGCACAGGCTTCCGCATCTGCCAATGCGTGATGGTGATTCTTCAAATCAAACCCGAAGAACTCAGCCACCGTGTGCAACTGATGATTCCGCAATCCTTTCAATTTGCGTGATGCCTGATAAGTGCAATGAAACTCATAATCAGGATAATCCATGCAATAGGTTCTAAATACCGCTTTCAGACAACCTTCATCGAACGCTTTGTTATGTGCCACCAACGGAAGTCCTGCTATTTTGGGCTCCACCTGTTTCCATACTTCGGAAAAGACAGGAGCATCGGCCGTGTCTTCCCGGGTCAGCCCATGTACACGTGTGTTCCAATACAAATAATAGTCCGGTTCGGGATGAATAAGGCTATAGAACTTATCTACGGTCTCACCATCCTTTACGATTACAATGCCCACACTGCACACACTGGTGCGCTCATTGTTTGCCGTTTCAAAGTCTATTGCCGCAAAATTATCCATTATATTCTTCTGTTTTCATCTGTTATCACAAATGTATAGAATATAATTGAGGTGTACAATGACTACTCATTTTTTATTTTAGCTCTTTATTAACCTCCTCCCTACATTAAGGAATAATTGCCAAGTTTTACGGAGAAATCGCCATTTCTTTTTTTCTGCAGAAAACGGACCTTTGCATATCATAAAATAAACAAAAGCAAGGATATGGAAAATTCTAAAATCACAAACAAAATAGTAGCGATGCAACCGGAACTTATGAGCTTCGCTTTTAAACTGACCGCAAATCAGGATTCGGCAAACGACTTGGTACAAGACTCTATATTGAAGGCTTTGGATAATGCACAGAAATTTGTCTATCAGGAGAACTTTAAAGGATGGATGTATACCATCATGCGCAATTTATTCATCAACAACTACCGCCGTTCTGTTCGTGAACTTAATTTCCTCGATTCTAATTTCACGGACTATGCACAGACTCAGGTGGCCAAAGATGACGACAGATTTGAAGAAACCTACGATTTAAAACTGCTGTACAGGACAATCAATAAATTGCCCGACGATACTAAACAGCCTTTTATAATGTTTGTCTCGGGACTGAAATACAAAGAGATAGCAGAAAAAATGGGCTTACCCATCGGAACCATCAAAAGCCGTTTACACTTTGCCCGGAAGAAACTTCAAAAAGAGTTGAGAGATTTCTCATAAGGGATAGTCAGACAGAGAAGAATCACTTAATCTCATAATAGATTTAATATACAATTTTTCTTTCACAATTTCGATTCGAAGAAAGGCTGCCGCCATAAAGAAAAAAAATGGGGCAGCCTTTTAGTTTTATATTATTCCACTCCTATCTCATCCACAAACAGGAAAGCGTTCTTTCCGGGCATGGAATGCCAGGCGGGAAGTGTCGGAGTCGTCTCTGCAATTATCCGTACATATCTGGTTTTGACCTTATCAAACGAAATCTCTTCTTTACGAATTTGCATCTTTGTTCCCTTTTCCAATACAGGAATTTTCTTGGAGGCTATTTCACGAAAAGCTTTTCCGTCATCGGATATTTCTATTTTCAGACCGGTCGCTCCGAATATGGCATCTCCCGGATTCAATAATGTATTGACAAAAGCCGATGAGACTTCTTTCGGTTCCTGCATATCAATGGTGATATCCAGATTATTACCATAAAAGCCGACCCAGCGACCGGAGCGATAGTTCAAGTCTCCATAAAGTCCGTCTATTAATGTACTTCCCCCTTGGAAAGTATACGACTTGTGAGGTTGTACATTCAGCGTTGCAGGCTTCATGGTAACGGCATTGAAATGAATTTCTTCCTTGCTGATGCTGCTATTTCCTTGCGGACGAATGGCTATTGCCTGAATCACCGCATCCTTGTCCAAGTGTAGTGTATCCGTATAAAGAGGAGACTGGGCATTGGGCTCGCTGCCATCTAATGTATAGTGCACTTCGGCATCATCGAAAGTAAGGAAAGAGACTTTAGCCTTTCCTTCTTGTTCTTCGGGGACAACCTGGATGGTGACGTCATAAATATCCTGACGGAAGTCATAACCACGGTCTTTATAGATAGCCAGCACAGCCGGAAGACGATGCAGGAAACTGTCAAAGTCCTTATGAGCGGGTTCCGTCCACTGAATCTCTGAAAGGGCTGCCATACGGGGAAGAATCTGCCATTCCATCTTAAGGCTGTCGCGAGTCCATTCCGTCCAGATACATCCCTGAGCACCGATGATATATTGTTTCTCGTCCTCAGTCAGTTCGTCTGATACCGGTTCGAAAGTATAGACACGTTCCAGGCTCTTTGTCCCCTTGATGCGGTTGTAAGTAGGGTTACTGAAATAGAGGTATTGAATGGGAGTCATGATGGCATTATGATGCAGACGCGCTGTTTCTATACCACCTCGGGGACTTGTCCATGACATAACGCTCACACCCGGAGCCAAACCTCCCTCAAGCATTTCATCCCATCCCAACATCTTACGTCCTCTGTCGCTGATTACTTTTCCGACTTCAGACATAAAATAAGTCTGTAACTGGTTTTCTTTACTGTGCTTCGGAGTATCCTTCAATCCCAGTTCGCGAATCTTCGCCTGACACTTAGGGCATTCTTTCCAACGTACCTTCGGACATTCGTCTCCACCGATATGAATGTAAGGAGAAGGGAAAATATCCATTATTTCATTTAATACATCTTTGGCAAACTCTAATGCCTTCACGTTTCCGCCACACAGCACATCCGGAAAAACGCCCCATTCGCATGGCATCTCATAGGGGCCTCCGGTGCAACCCAATTCGGGATATGAAACCAATGCAGCCATCATGTGTCCCGGAAGGTCTACTTCAGGAATAACCGTAATAAAGCGGTCTGCCGCATATTTCACAATCTCCTTGGCTTCTTCCTGAGTATAGAAGCCACTGTGTGTAGTCTCGTCGTATTCTCTCGTGCTCCAGTCCATCAAGGTGCGCGGGCGCGTTGAACCTATTTCTGTCAGTCGGGGATATTTCTTAATCTCAATTCGCCATCCCTGATCTTCCGTCAGATGCCAATGGAAATGGTTAATGTTATG
Organism: uncultured Phocaeicola sp.; assembly: GCF_948499155.1. Classification (NCBI taxonomy): domain Bacteria; kingdom Pseudomonadati; phylum Bacteroidota; class Bacteroidia; order Bacteroidales; family Bacteroidaceae; genus Phocaeicola; species uncultured Phocaeicola sp. The sequence continues at coordinate 131,720 of NZ_CAOOSE010000009.1, forward strand.
CAACGCCAGCATATCAATGATTTGCTTCAGATAAGAAACCGGGAAATAATGACGGCCTACATCGACCATAAATCCGCGATAATCAAAACGGGGATAGTCATTTACGATACCTGCAGGAATGGCAGACGCCGACTCTGTGCCCTTTGTTATCGGCATAGACTTATGTAAAGTCTGAATGCCATAGAACACTCCGGCCTCACTTCCACCTGCCAAACGAATGCTATTGGATGTTACTTCCAGTTGATACCCTTCTTTTTGCTCTATAGCAGTATCAACAGAGAGAACGATGGCATCACTCTCTTTCTTTTCCGCAGTACACTGAACTGTAATTCCTGTGGCCTCTTTTATATAAGAAGCCAAAAATTCAGCTGTCCGTTCCAGCTTTTCATTACCTGCCGGATAAACAATACTTGTGCCTGAATGGATAACGAAAGGATTTTCCTGAAAATTTTGAACGACCTCCTGCGGTTGAGGAATGACATTCAGATTGCCTACTTCTGTTTTTGTAGGGGTGCATGCAGATAGGGTTAGCGCTATCCACATTCCAAATCCTGCCCATTGCATAAATTGCTTTTTCATAGTTTGAAATATAATTTGTTGCAAGGGCAAAGATACAATAATCCGCTTTATCTGCTGTGCTTTACTCTAATCTTTCTTTTCTTCAGCAATGATTTTCCTCCAATGATTAAAGTTACTGCGGTGATTACCATCAAGATACCCAGAATAATGCGTGGAGTCAGTTGCTCACCGAATACCAGTACTCCGAAGAATAAAGCGGTAACCGGCTCCAATGCCCCCAAAATAGCAGTTGGGGTAGAACCTATATAATGAATGGCCTTCGTCATTGTCACCAATGAAATGACAGTGGGAAAGACTGCCAGCGAAACAGCGTTTACCCATAGCATCGGCGTAGGAATGAGCTGCAGCTCTGTACAGAACTTCAAACGCACTACATATACTGATAATCCGAACAGCAAAACGTAAAAAGTAAGTTTGGCTATCGGCATATCTTTGAGTGACGAACGATTGACTCCCACTATATAAATGGCGTAAGACAGTGAAGAGAGGAAGACAAATGTGATTCCTACCAAACTGAGTGTCTGCCCTCCCGGACTCTTACACAGCATGGATATGCCCACAAAGGCAAGAGCAATGGAAAACATCGTAATGGGAGAAACCTTTTCTTTAAAGACTACTGCCATAATGATAGCCACCAATACCGGATAAACAAACAAAATGGTAGAGGCAATACCTGCATCCATGTAGTTATAGCTCATAAAGAGAAACAAGGAAGAGAAGGCGAACAACAATCCCATTATGCAGAGCGGAAGTACATCCACCTTCTTGATGGCAAAAGATTGTTTCTGGAATTTCATCAGAATGCCAAGCACGATAACAGCCAGTGAATAACGGTAAAACAATACCGTATCTACGCTCATTCCTGCACTGTAAAGGGGAAGGGTGAAAAGGGGATTCATGCCGTAACTGGCTGCTGCAATCGCTCCAAGGATAAATCCTTTAGTCTTGTTGTTAGTCATTGCGTCTTATATTCTTAAAGTCGCCGCGAAATTAGATATTTGTTTGCAATAAACAAAGGGAAAGGGATTTATTCTTTCGTCCTAACAACAATTTGTCTATATTATACCTAAACAACATGTATAAAAGAGGTTATTGCCCTGTGAAAGCCGATGAAAAAGATGATTCACACCCTCATGGGGCTATAGATTTATAGCCGTCAGATTAAAAAAAACATCGTATGCAGCCAACAAAAGCAAACCTGTTTTCTTAACCTGACGGCTATGGGATTCCTTCCACGCTTACAACGAGTGTAAACGTGATTTATATCAAACTAGTTTATGAATAATCAATCCGGAACGGAGCTTCGGTTCGAACCAAGTAGTCTTCGGCGGCATAATGTTGCCGGTATCGGCAATATCCATCAGCTGTTTCATAGAAACAGGATATAGTGCCAAAGCAACTTTCATTTCACCGCTGTCTACACGCTTCTTCAGTTCTCCCAAGCCACGGATCCCCCCCACAAAGTCGATTCGTTTGTCCGAACGAAGGTCTTTAATGCCAAGTATTTCATCCAAGATTAAATTAGAAGAAATCGTTACGTCCAATACTCCGATAGGATTATTATCATCATAAGTCCCCGGTTTGGCGGTCAGGCTATACCATTTTCCTTCCAGATAAAGGGAGAAATTATGAAGGCTTTGCGGCTTATAGATTTCAGCTCCTTTTTCCTCGATGACAAAGTTCTTTCCGACAGCTGCCAGAAATTCTTCGGGAGTCAAACCGTTCAAGTCTTTCACCACACGATTATAATCGATGATAGTCAACTGATTGGCCGGGAAACAAACAGCCATAAAATAATTATATTCTTCGTCACCCTTATGATTTGGATTCTGCTTCGCCTTTTCCGCTCCTACCAATGCCGCGGCAGCCGAGCGGTGATGTCCGTCAGCAATATATAGTGCAGGCATGGCAGCAAAAGCTTTAGTAATGGCTTCAATGTCACTATCTTGGTCTATCACCCAAAACGAATGGCCGAAGCCGTCACCCGGAGCGATGAAATCATATTCCGGTGCTTGAGAGGTATATTTCTTGACGATAGCATCCAGTTCTGCATGGTCGGGATAAGCAAAGAATACCGGTTCAATGTTGGCATTATTCACACGGACATGTTTCATCCGGTCTTCTTCCTTGTCACGGCGGGTCAATTCATGCTTCTTGATAATGCCGTTCATATAATCGGGAACGTATGCGCCTACTACCAGACCATACTGAGTCTTACCGTTCATGGTCTGTGCATACACATAATAGTTTTCTTTTTCGTCCTGCACCAACCAACCTTTATCCTGGAACATCCGGAAATTCTCAGCAGCTTTATCATACACCTTCGCATCATGCTCGTCTGTACCTGCCGGAAAATCTATTTCCGGTTTGATGATATGATAGAGTGACTTCTCATTCCCCTTTGCTTCTTCACGGGCTTCTTCCGAATTAAGCACATCATAAGGGCGGGAAGCAACTTGCTCCACTAATTCTTTCGGAGGGCGAATGCCTTTGAAGGGTTTTATTATAGCCATAAGAATATTAGATTTATGAGTTATAAATGCTTATTTGTTTACGCGGAACTTTTCGCAGCCATCTTTCAGGAAGCCCACAATCTGCTTGGCAGCCGCAATACCGGCATTTATATTGGCTTCGGCAGTTTGAGCACCCATTTTCTTCGGTGTAGAGAAGTAACGGCCCGGGAAATGGTCGGCAAACTCGGCATGATGTACAGGCATAATGTCAGTAACATACTCCAAATCGGGACGGTCATTCATCAGACGCAGCAAGTCGGCTTCATTAATAACCTCTTTACGTGCGGTATTGACCAACAGACCGTTTTTAGGCATTCTGTTTACCAAGTCATAATTGATAGAATTTTTTGTTTCAGGAGTAGCCGGAATATGTAAAGACACGATATTGCAAGTAGCATACAGTTCCTCGGTAGATGCAACCGCCTTCACTCCGTCTGCTTCAATGACCTCTTTCGGGCAATAGGCATCGTATGCATAGATATCCATTCCAAAGCCTTTGGCAATACGAGCCACATTCCGTCCCACGTTACCGTATGCATGGATACCCAGTTTCTTGCCTTTCAATTCAGTACCCGAAGCACCATTATACATATTGCGGATAGCCATTACCATCAGTCCGAAAGCCAGTTCAGCCACAGCATTGGAATTCTGTCCCGGAGTATTCATGACACATACATTGTGGGCCGTAGCAGCTTCCAAATCCACGTTGTCATAACCTGCACCGGCACGCACCACAATCTTCAATTTTTTGGCAGCGTCCAATACTTCAGCATCGATTATATCACTACGGATAATAATGGCATCAGCATCTTTCACAGCTTCCAGCAATTTTGCCTTCTCACCATATTTTTCCAATAATGCCAGTTCATAACCTGCTGCTTCTATCTCTTTGCGAATACCGTCTACTGCAATTTTAGCAAACGGTTTATCTGTTGCTACTAATACTTTCATGGTCTTATTTGTATTAATAAATAAGGACGTACTCACAGCACGCCCTTATTCTTATAAATCAATTAATGAAGTTTCTCGAATTCCTGCATGCAATCTATCAAAGCCTGAACACTTTCTTTCGGCATAGCATTATAACAAGATGCACGGAAACCGCCCACAGAACGGTGACCTTTAATACCTACCATACCTTTTTCGGTTGCAAACTTCAGGAAGTCTGCTTCCAAATCCTTGTATTCGTCGTTCATAACAAAGCAAATGTTCATGTAAGAGCGGTCTGCCTTATCCGTCACTGTACCACGGAACAACTTGTTACGGTCAATTTCCGCATAGAGCATTTCTGCTTTCTCTTTGGCGCGTTTCTGCATTTCCGCCACTCCACCGTTAGCCTTAATCCAGCGCAAAGTCTGCAATGCTGCATAAATAGGAAGAACAGGAGGTGTATTGAACATAGAACCTCCATCCACATGAGTCTGATAGTTCAGCATGGTAGGAATATAGCGTGACACCTTGCCCAAAGCATCATTCTTCACAATAACGAAAGTAACACCGGCAGGAGCCAGATTCTTTTGTGCACCACCGTAAATACAAATATATTTAGAAACATCAATCGGACGAGAGAAAATATCAGATGACATATCGGCAATCATAGGAACCGGAGAATCCAAATCTTCATGAAGCTCCGTACCATAAATTGTATTATTGGTTGTGATATGGAAGTAATCCGCATCAGCGGGAACAGTATAATCTTTCGGAATATATGTATAGGTTGCTTCGGCAGAAGAAGCCACTTCTACCACTTCACCAAACGCTTTCGCTTCCTTCATTGCTTTCTTTGCCCAAACACCGGTATTCAGATAAGCAGCTTTCTTTTCGAGGAAATTGAAAGGCACCATACAAAATTCCAAGCTGGCTCCACCACCCAAGAACAGTACCGAATACCCTTCAGGAATGTTTAACAGTTCCTTGAACAAAGCGACTGCTTCGTCCACCACAGGCTGAAAATCTTTAGCGCGATGGCTGATTTCCATTAAAGAAAGCCCGGAGCCATTAAAATCCAAAATAGCTTGAGCTGTTTTCTCTATAACCTCGCGAGGCAAGATAGATGGTCCCGCATTGAAATTATGCTTTTTCATTTGAAGTTTGTTTTGGTTATACAATTTGTTATGTCTTACATTTGCGAATTTACACATTATTTTCAGCTTTCCAAAAAAAACGCTAATAAAATTACGATTTTCCACATAATTTTCTTTCAAATTAGCTGAATCTATTTTTCAATGCTTTCATTTTGTAACCTATACCTCCACAAACAATGATTTAAAGCATATAAAAATAATCTTTTGGAATTATCCGTCCAGTATTAGAAGGAGTAAAATGACAGAATGACACTATTTAGCTTCTTCTATCAGTGTTTTCACACCCTTTATTTTCTCATTCTGTATCAAATTAAGTATTTGTTTTATCTTTTTGCGAGATACAGCGGCAAATGAATAATGGTCTTTCACATCAATGCGCCCGATTTCATCCTTATTCAGATTACCTTTTTTAAAGAGAAACCCTACAATATCTATCTTATTGATTTTATCTTTTTTGCCTTTTCCTATATAGATAGTCACAAATTCGGGCAACGACGGTTTGGGGGTGACTTCGGGCAAGACAAACTCTTCCGGGGCTCCCTTCAGGTATTCAGGGAGCGTTTCTTCCTGATGAAGTATGATATAAGAATTTCCCTCCGCTTCCCAGCGGGCTGTTCGGCCGTTGCGATGAATGTATCCGTCTTCATTGGCCGGGAGATGATAATGAACCACATTTTCTATCTCGGGAATGTCCAGTCCGCGAGCGGCAAGATCGGTGGAAATCAAGACATGGCAACTGCCGTTACGGAATTTATACAATGAGCGTTCACGGTCGTCCTGTTCCATACCGCCATGAAAAATACCGCATTGGAACTTCTTGGATTGAAGATACTTCCCTACCCGCTCCACGCTTTCACGATGATTGCAAAACACTAATGTAGAGCGGCTGCCCAATGTGCACAGCAATTTATACAATGTTTCCAGTTTATCTTTTCCGGGAGACAGCACTTTATACAGATGCAGGCGCTGCACTGTTTGTTCTTCGGCATTCAAGAAATTCAGCTTAATCGTTTTATTCAGGCCCGTAAATTGAGGAATCTCCTCTGCATCGGTAGCCGAAAGCAAGAAACGTCGCTCCAAATGGGGCAACTGCCCGATAACGGTAGCCATTTCCTCTTGAAAGCCAAATTCCAGACATTTATCAAATTCATCAATGACTAATGTAGTTACTGTTTCCGCATCAATATTTTGCTTCGAAAGGTGGTCGTTCATACGCCCCGGAGTACCGATAATGACGGAAGGCTGTACTCCCTTGATGGTGCGGTGCTCTTCCATGGCAGGGCGTCCGCCATAGCAACTCACAGCCTTAAAAGGGGTATTCATGGATTTGAACACCTGGTCTATCTGCAAAGCCAGTTCGCGGGAAGGGACAAGCACTATGGCCTGTACGCCTTTCACGTCAGGCTTCAAGCTCTGCAACAAGGGCAACAGATAGGCCAAAGTCTTGCCGGAGCCTGTAGGCGACAAGAGGATTAAATCTTTTCCTTCTTTCCAAGTATCTATAGCTGCTTCCTGCATTGCATTAAGCTGCTCAATCTTTAAATTTGTCAGTATATTCTTAATCATAATTAATCCAATTGATAAACCACCAGCGGGTCGTCATTATAATAAGTAGACAGCACCAAACGGTTCGTTTTTTCATCAAGAACCGTATATACGCTAAAGTCATTCAACTTATACTTTTTGACAGGATTCCCATTCCAGTCGTATTTCTCAATATACATATAATGCTTTCCTTTGTTGTTTTCTGCCGCCACTACATAAGGGGTTCTTCCCGAATATGTGATATATACATAGTCGCGAGTGGGAAGTACCTGCATATAATATGTTACATTAGCATCCAAACCATCAGTAATGTGCAGCGTTCCTTCGTCAAAACCGGATTGCTCAAAGTTGAGGGTACGCTCCGCATTACTGTCCAAGTCCATGAACTTTATAATCTTGGCATATTTATATGCATAAACCATTCGGTTACGCACCGGGTTAATGCCGAGGCAACCGGTGGCCGGCATCTTTTTTGCTTGTTTCAAGGTTATGTTCCTTATTTCTTCCGTTCTGACGGAATCGTCCTCTAAAGTAACCCGATATATTTTTCGTCCTTTAGGATAGACGAAGCTACTCTTGCCGGCAGCATAGATATGCTCAATATAGTCCCACATAGACTTTGAGTTATGTATCTTTTGTATCGGATGTATTTCCAACTTTTCGTCAAGTCCGTAAAGCATTCCTTTAGGCCGTTCGAACAAATAGCACAAATAGTCAGGATTGAGTGAAGCTATCACATAAGGTGCAATAAACTCATCCGGTCCGTTACCACTCCTTCCGACGGTTTTTATGTAAGTAAACTCAGGGTAACGGAATATATAGAACGGTGCATTCCGGCTTTGCATAATCATCAGACTGTCCTTTATCACCATATTTGGAGAAGTAGGTTTAAAAATAAACGTATCCGGTTCCACTATATGGGTTCCCTGCAGTTCCACCACTTCACCGAAAGGTTCCTTGTCTTTCAGAAAGACTTCGCCTTCTTCCAACGGAGGAAGTGCTACTATCTTTTCTTCCACAATACTGTCGGCAGCAGGTGTTTCCTGAGGTTCTGCCGCATTGTTCTTTTTTCCGCCGCAAGCTGCCAAGCTTAAACAAAGAATAGAACAGATAAATACTTGTTTCATAATATAATAGATATAGGGTTTGGAATGGGACTTACAGATTCTCCAGCCACTTCTTACCGGACTTAGTATAAAGCCATAGCAAAAAAACGACTCCAATAACACTCCCTATTATATAGGTCATAGCAAGCATATCCATAAAGACCTCCTATTTTAAAATTTTATTTCCAATCATGGCAAATACTATAGTAAAAGCTACACCTCCAACTAAAACAGACCACGCTACATTATTGTTCACATTAGCCGATAAAGGTGTAATCCAACTGACAAAGAGACCTGCAAACGCCAGTTTTGCCAAATCAAAGAAAAACTTTCCGAGCGTTTCACGCCTTATTTTATCTTTTTCCTTGAATTCTCTCTTTATTTCTTGTTGTTCATTCCAATTGCCCATATTGTATTTTCCCTTCGTAAGGCAAAGATAAATATTTTATTTGTAATCACGGATATAATGCCGGATTTTATTCTTTCCCCTTCATCAGGCTCGTGATGATGATGCTCCGATGGATAAGAGTAACAGCGGAAGGATTCCGTATTGCATCCTGTAAGTGAACATTCATTATAAAAAAAATAGCAAGTCGCTATATATTAAGCAACTTGCTATCTCTTTTTAGATTATCTTTTTACTCCTTTACGGAGTCTGAACATTATCCTCCGAAGTTATCATACATGATGGAAGCAGGCTCAACACCCAGACTATCCAGCATCTTAACGACTGCGTTAGACATCGGGCCGGGACCACACATGTAGTATTCGATATCTTCAGGAGCTTCATGATCCTTCAGGTAAGTTTCATACATCACATTGTGAACGAATCCCGGAGTATACTTCACGCCTGCTGCATCGGCTGCAGGATCCGGACGGTCCAAAGCCAGATGGAAGTGGAAGTTCGGGAAGTCTTTTTCCAACTGCTGGAAGTCCGGCAGATAGAACACTTCGTTCAGCGCACGTGCACCATAGAAATAGTGCAGTTCGCGGTCTGTAGTATGCAGTGTCTTGGTCATGTGCATAATCTGTGCACGCAACGGAGCCATACCTGCACCACCGCCGACCCAAATCATTTCCTTCTTCGAGTCGAAAATCGGATGGAAGTCTCCGTAAGGACCACTCATGATTACCTTGTCACCCGGTTTCAGCGTGAAAATGTAAGATGAAGCGATACCCGGATTTACATCCATGAAGCCGGGACCTTGATCTTTCGGCTTGAACGGAGGAGTAGCGATACGCACTGTCAGCATGATACGGTCACCCTCAGCAGGATAGTTGGCCATAGAGTAAGCACGGATAGTGTCTTCCGTATTCTTACATTTCAAGCCGAACAGACCGAATTTTTCCCACGCGGGCAGATATTCCGGACCGATAAGGTCTTTGTCGATATCCTTGTTATAGTCCATTTCAAATTTAGGAATCTTAATCTGAGCGTATGAACCCGGAACGAAGTCCATGTGTTCGCCCTTCGGCAGAGCTACGATGAACTCTTTGATGAAAGTAGCCACGTTCTTGTTGCTGATTACTTCACATTCCCATTCCTTCACACCCATTACAGACTCATCAATCTTGATGCCCAAGTCACCTTTCACTTTCACCTGGCAACCCAGACGCCAGTGGTCCTGTTGTTGTTTACGGCTGAAATGTCCCTTTTCAGAAGGAAGGATTTCGCCACCTCCTTCTACAACCTGACATTTACATTGACCGCAAGAACCCTTACCACCACAAGCCGATGACAGGTAAATGCCGTTAACAGACAGCGTGTTCAGCAAGGTCGAACCTTGTTCCACTTCCAGTTCTTTCTCTCCATTGATAGTCAGTTTCACCTTGCCGCTCGGAGTCAAATATCCTTTGGCAACAAGCAAAATCACAACAAGCAGAATAATAATTCCAAGGAATACTCCAATACTTGCTAATATTAAATTCATATCCATTGTCTTATTCCTTTCCTTTTAGATTTTCAAACCAGAGAAACACATAAATGCCATTGCCATCAAACCTACCGTGATAAAAGTGATACCCAAACCTTTCAGAGGAGCGGGAACATCAGAGTAAGCCATCTTTTCGCGAATAGCAGCCAGGCCGATGATAGCCAACGCCCAACCGATACCTGAGCCTAAAGCGTAAGTCGTAGCTTCACCCACATTGATGAAGTGACGTTGCTGCATAAACAAAGAGGCACCCATGATGGCACAGTTTACAGCAATCAACGGAAGGAAGATACCTAATGATGCATAAAGTGAGGGGCTGAAACGTTCTACAATCATTTCCACCAACTGTACGATAGCGGCAATAACGGCGATAAACAGGATAAAGCTCAAGAAACCGAGGTCTACTCCATCAATCAACGCATTGGGCGCCAATACATAGTTTTCCAGCAGATAGTTCACCGGCAAAGTTACAATCAACACGAAAGTAACGGCTGCACCCAGACCTACGGCTGTCTTTACGTTCTTCGATACTGCCAGGTAAGAACACATCCCCAGGAAGTATGCGAAAATCATATTGTCCACAAAGATGGACTTTACAAACAAACTTAAATATTCCATATTCTTTTCGTTTTATAACGGGGATTAATTATTACTTTCCTGCAATTCTTTGTGTTTTGCACGTTGGTACCAAATGATACAAGCACAGATAATCAACGCCATAGGAGGCATCAACATCAGACCGTTGTTCAGATAGCCCAAGTCATAAACAGCCTGCGGGATAACCTGGAAACCGAACAGTGTGCCTGCGCCCAGCAGTTCGCGGAAGAATGCCACGATAATCAGGATTTTGGCATAGCCCAATCCGTTACCGATACCATCCAGGAATGACTCCCAAGGACCGTTCATCATTGCAAATGCTTCCAAACGTCCCATCAGGATACAGTTTGTAATAATCAAACCTACATATACAGAAAGCTGTACACTTACATCGTATGCGAATGCTTTCAAAACTTCACTAACGATAGTTACCAATGCGGCAACCACTACCAACTGCACGATGATACGGATACGGTTAGGAATGGTGTTACGCAGCAAAGAGATAACAAAGTTTGAGAAGGCTGTAATAATGGTTACAGAAAGACCCATCACGATAGCCGGTTCCAACTGAGCCGTTACAGCCAGTGCAGAACAGATACCGAGCACCTGTACGGTTACAGGGTTGTTCAAACCCAGCGGAGTGAAAAGAACTTCTCTATTCTTTTTAGAAAATAATGCGCTCATATTCTATTTTTCCTCCTCTTATTTATTAGTTAAAAATGAATTGTACATGCTCAGGCAATCCTTAATCATCGCATCTACACCCTTAGAAGTGATAGTACCACCTGAGATACCGTCTACCTGATAGTCGGGTTTTGCCACCTTGCCGTGTTTTTCAACACCCAAAGCCACAGCACCGTTTTCCATTACGTGCTTGCCCAGGAACTGGTCCTGAAATTTAGTAGTGGTGATTTCTGCACCCAGACCCGGAGTTTCACCGGCATGTGAGAAGTAAACACCATACACAGTATCTTTATCTTGGTCTAATGCAATATATCCCCAGATAGGGCCCCAAAGTCCGGCACCGTAAATAGGAAGCACATATTTGGTCTGACCATCCACATCGCAAACAAACACATGAAGGCGTCCGTTAGCGATTTCACCTTTATAAGAAGTTTGAAAAGCAGCATCGTTCTTTACTAAAGAACCGTCGGCCTGCATCAAATCGTCTTCTTTCACATATTTATCATATTCCGCATTCACGTCTTTTACGTCATAAACGTTCAGAGCAGCCAGAATTTGTTTCTTTGTGTCCTGTTCTACATTCTGGTACTGTTTTTCCTTCAGCGAAGAAGAAACGAATGCCAGCAGGAATGCTACGACAACAACCATTATCGAAGCATAGATGATAGTATAACTATTACTATTGGTATTCATAATGTCCGATATTTTAGTTGTTAGTTGATTTTAATCTGTTTTCGCGGGCTGTAATGTTCTTCTGTACGATACAGTAGTCAATCAGCGGAGCGAAGATGTTCATCAGCAGGATGGCAAGCATCATACCTTCGGGGTAACCCGGATTCAATACACGGATAACGATAGCCATCACACCGATTAAGAAACCATAGATGAACTTACCTTTTTCCGTACGTGCAGAGGTTACAGGGTCGGTAGCCATAAACACAGCACCGAAGCAGAAACCGCCCAATACGATGTGTTCGTACCATGGCAACTGAGCCATCATGTTATCGGTAGAACCGAATACATTGAAAATCAGTCCCATCACGATACCACCGGCGAAGACTGAAAACATGGTCTTCCAACTTGCCACACCTGTCCACAACAGGATGATAGCACCCAGTGCGATAGCGATAACGCTGGTCTCGCCGATAGAACCCGGAATCAAACCTACAACCATATCCCACAGTGTAGCAGGACTGCCGTTTACATTAATCAGTTCGCTTGCACCCGGAGCGGCTGTAGCAGCCTGTCCCAGCATAGTGGCACCGGTAAAGCCGTCCACCACCTGTCCGCCGCCGATACCGAGAATGCTATTGGTGCTTACCCAAACGGCATCACCCGACATTTTGGCAGGATAGGCGAAGAACAAGAAAGCACGGGTAATCAATGCAGGATTGAAGATATTCATACCTGTACCGCCGAATACTTCTTTAGCGAAAACTACAGAAAATGCAGTGGCAACGGCCAGAATCCACAACGGACATTCCACCGGAACAATCATCGGAATCAAAAGACCTGAAACCAGGAAACCTTCCTGAATTTCTTCGTTCTTCCACTGTGCTATCATAAATTCGATACCCAGACCGACTACGTATGATACGATAATCTTTGGCAATACAGCCAAGAAACCATAAATGAATTTTTCAAAGAGACCTGCCTCCTGGCCCACTGCCAAGAAGTGCTGGTAACCTACGTTGTACATACCGAACAACAATGCCGGTATCAACGCAATAACCACAATCGACATGATACGCTTGCTGTCAATCGCATCATGGATGTGAACTCCTGTTTTCGAGGTGCTGTTGGGAACGAACAAGAATGTTTCGAAACCGTCGAACACCGAACGAAATGCGTGGAGTTTGCCGCCCTCTTCAAAGTTTGGCTTTATCTTGTCGAGATAATTTCTTAACGCTTTCATTAACTTTTTATTCTTAGTTTTTAATTACTTAGCACATTTCCTTGCGAAGCATGTCCAGACCTTGGCGCACAATACGTTGCAGCTCCAATTTAGAAGAGTCTACAAACTCGCATACAGCAAAGTCTTCGGGAGCCACTTCGTAAATACCGAGTGCTTCCATACGGTCAATATCGCCGGCAATGATAGCCTTAATTAAATATTCGGGGAAAATACTCATCGGGAATACTTTGTCATACTCGCCAGACATAATCATGTGGCGTTCGCCGCCTTTGATACGGGCATCCAGCGTGTATTCCTTGTTGCCGCACAACCAGCTGAAATAACTGCGGTTTGCACTGAACTGGTTGGTACGAGGCATGATGAATCCCAGGAATTCATGCTGGTCATCACCTTCGGGAATTACAGTAAGACTTGTAGCACGTGCGCTCAAGTATCCGTTCGGTTTAACGAGTGTACCGGTCAGCACGTTTCCGTTAATGTAGCGTAAATTTGCACCTTCGGTTACGCGTCCTGCAAATATATCTGTCAGCAACGCTCCTACTTTCAACTTGCAGTAGGCCGGTTTCTTCACTTCCGAGCCGGTCAATGCAATGGTGCGGGTCAAGTCTACACGACCTGTATTGAACAAGCGTCCGATGAAGATAACCTCTTCTGCACGAAGCGTCCAAACGGTTTCGCCCTTGTTGATAGGGCTGATGTGGTTAATCTGAACGCCAACGTTTCCGGCAGGGTTAGGGCCGTCGAAAGCGGTTACAGTCACATTCTTTGCGTTTGTCAGTGCAGGGCTTTTCTGTTCTACGCTGATATTCAGATACGTCTTCGCCATTTTAGCCAAAGCATCGAGTCCTGTCTGGAAGTCTTTTTCCTGACCTTTCAGAACGAATTCGAAGTCGGCAGCCAACGGGTTAGTATCAAATGCAGAAACGAAGATACCTTTTGGCTTGGCATTCGGGTCAGCAACCACAACATACGGACGCTGAATGATGAATGAAAAGAGTCCGGCTTCGAGCAGGGCAGCCTTTACCTGTTCGCCTGTCATCGTCGAGACATCTTTTTTTCCAAACTCTTCGTAGTCCTGCTCCTTTGCTGCTGCAACGGAGATGCTAAGGACTTTACGGCGTTCGCCTCTCTCAATGCATGTCACGACACCGCTAACAGGAGAAACGAACTTTACTTCGGGGTGGTTCTTGTCTACAAACAATGTTCCCCCGGCCATCACATATTCCTGTTCTTTCACCACGACTTTAGGAGTCACGCCATGAAAATCATCGGGCACCAATGCATAGATGTCCGGCTGCTTCACGTCGAAAATCTCCTGAGCAGGTTTACCTTTCAGGTTGATGTTCAAGCCTTTGTGTAATTTAATCACATTTGCCATATTGGGTTATAAAAAATGGTTTTTAAATTTGAGCGCAAAAGTACAGAAAAAAAATGTGAAAAAAGAAAGAATTGGCGGTTATTATGGAAAAAAATCCGTAATAATATAAACCTGTGTAATTATTGGCGGCAAAGATGCAAAACACGAAGGCAGGCAGCATCGAAACACACGTACGTACGTGTACCCTCATGCGTACGTACGTGTACCCTCATGCGTACGTACGTGTGGGCTTATGCGTATATACGTGTGAGCTCATGCATA